>JAPPKV010000330.1 GCA_028819775.1 Gammaproteobacteria bacterium
GCGCTTGCCGAGGCCGCCACGACGTTCGCCGATGGCGAAGTCTCCGACGATCTCGCACCGAGGCTCGCCGAGTTCGAGAGCGCGCACCGGACGTTCGCCCACGACCTGGACGCCTTCGAGTCGGAGGTGGGCGACATCCGCGGTGCATGGGACGCGTCCGGCCGCGACAACGCCGGGCTCGCCGCGTTCGCCGTACGCACCAAGCCGCTGGCGGAAGCAGGGCGCGAGCTGATCCGCCAAGCCGATCATCTCCACAGGCTGCTGACGCGCGTGGGCGAGGGTCGGCGGAGCGGCCGAGGCAGTCCGCTCAAGGCCGTCGGCAACGCGCGTAGCGATGCGGTAGAGCATCTTGCGGCGCCGCGCTACTTCTGGCGGCAGGCGCACTGGCTCCAGGACCGGTTCCCGGACGCGGCCCTGCGAGATGTCGAAGGGCTCGTGAAGCTGGTCGGCCACGACGAGTTGGCCGTCAATGATTGGAGCCTGACACCGGGGCGCTACGTCGGCGTCGCTCCGGAGGAGGAAGACGAGGACTTCGACTTCGAGCAGACGATGCGGAACATCCACTCGGAGCTCGACGAGCTCAACGCCGAGTCCGTCCAGCTCGCGGCGACTATCAAGCGGAACTTCGAGGCGCTGGGGCTGGGGCTGTGATGGAGCGAAAGTCCATGGGGCGCCGGCGCGCGGGCGCTTCGATCCCCACGCCGCCGGGAAAGGCAGAGTTGCCCGCTGACTACGCCACGCTGCTCGGCGAGATAAAGCAGCGCATCCGCACCGAACGCGTACGCGTCGTTCTTGCCGCCAACCAAGCGATGGTGCTGCTCTACTGGGACATCGGCAAGGCGATTCTTGCCCGCCAGGAGCGGGAGGGCTGGGGTGCCGGGACCATCGACCGCCTGTCGCACGATCTCCGGGAGGCGTTCCCGGACATGCGGGGATTCTCGCCCCGCAACCTCAAGTACATGCGCGCCTTCGCCGCAGCCTGGCCCGAGCGCGAAATTGTGCAGCAGGCTGCTGCACAAATCCCGTGGTCCCACAACTGCGTTCTCCTCGACAAGGTGCCGGATCGCCGAACTCGGGTGTGGTACGTGATTAAGACGCAACAGGAGGGTTGGAGCCGTAGCGTACTCACGATACAGATCGAGAACCGGCTGCACGAGCGCCAGGGTGGTGCCGTCACCAACTTTCCCCGGACGCTGCCGCAGTCTGATTCCGACCTCGCCACGCAAGCCTTCAAGGACCCATACCTGTTCGACTTCCTCGGCACCGCCGAGCCGCGCACGGAACGGGAGCTTGAGCAGGGACTCGTGGACCACATCCAGCGATTCCTGCTGGAGATGGGCGCCGGCTTCGCCTTCGTAGGCCGGCCCAACCGAACCTCGGATCAAGCCGACGTCGGCAGCGCACGTGTTCACTCGGGTGGCTCCGTAACCTCTTGCGCTGCCCCGTCGCGAGTTGATTCCGCCCGCCTCGGGCGTGATGTTGATGACCTGCGCTTCGTTCCCCAGGTGGCGCTCCTGACAACGACCGTGAAACTGCTCGTCCTCGGTGTGATTGAATAATCCCAGCTTGTGACTGCCACGCACCATCTGCATGCAGCCGTTTTCCGGCGTTGCGTCGTCAAGCATCACCACTATTGCCGTTCGGCGGCGCGGGGTGAGCGTCACGCCCGGCGCTGCTACGCCGGATGTCCCGATTGTCCCGGCCGGCGCGGCTGGATCAACCGCGTTGGATGACGGGCGAGGATGCCTGCATCCGTAACCAATCGCCCACGGCAGCGACGTGACGGGCGGTAGCGGTCCTTCCGTACGCCTTGACGCCCTGGATGACGACGGCGCCGTCGTCATCCAGGGGACGCACCAGTTCGCGGCCTGCAATTCGTGCCCGGTAGGTCATCTGCAGTCGGCCATCAGCGCGCTGGCAAAGATCCTGGTAACCAAAAAGCAACGCTCACAGTAGCAAAATAGCAATCTTGCCATCGCCATAGCGAGGGGGCTCAGAGCCAGTGGCGCCAAGCGCGCACGTCTACGCCCTTGCGGATCGAGCTCTCGTCGCCGCCGTAGATGAGCGTGGCCGGGGTGCGCTGTCCGGAAAGCGAGGCCCAGTAGGCGAGGCCCTTGAATTGATCGGTCCGAATGGTCTCGCCGGACTTGATCTCCACCGGATGTGCGCCGTCCGGGGTATCGACCACCAGGTCGACCTCGTTGCCGCGGTGATCGCGCCAGAAGTGAAGCCGCGGCAGCTCCCCGGTGTGGTACGAGATCTTCAGGGCTTCGGCGATCATCATGTTCTCGAACACGGCGCCGCGCAGCGGGTGGCGGGCCAACTGGTCCTCATCCCGAACCTGCAACAGCCAGCACAGCAGGCCGGTGTCGACGAAATAGAGCTTCGGACTCCTGATCAGGCGCTTGTTGAAGTTGCGAGGGTGCGGCGGCAGGCGAAAGACCACGAAGCTGGTCTCCAGTACCGACAGCCAGCGGCGCGCCGTGTCATGACTGATGCCGCAGTCGTTGCCCAGGCTCGACAGGTTCAGTATCTGGCCCGCGCGGCCGGCGCACAACATCACGAAGCGGCTGAAGCTCTCCAGATCGCCGACCTGGGTGAGATCGCGGACGTCGCGCTGCAGATAGGTCTGAAAGTAGCCCGGGAACCAGTCTTGGGGGGCGAGGTTACGATCGTGGATCGGAGGGTAGAAGCCCCGCACCGCGTGCGCCAGCCACGGCCCGTCGAGTGACGCGGCGATCGCGGTTGTCCCGGCGGTTTCGGTTGACCCGGCCAGCAGACCGGCCACCGTGGCGGACTCTCGTCTGGCCAGTTCCGCCAACGAGAATGGCAGCAGGTTGCTCACGTACACGCGCCCGGCGAGCGATTGGGAGATACGGGCCATCAACAGGAAATTCTGCGAACCCGACAGTATGAAGCGTCCCGGAGTCGGATCCTCGTCGACTGCTACCTGCACGTAGGAAAACAGCTCGGGTACGTGCTGCACTTCATCGAGGATCGCGCCGGCGGAATGATGACGCAGGAAGCCGCGCGGATCCTCGGCGGCAAACCGGCGCTCATCGGGCCGCTCCAGTGACACGTAGCCCAGGTTCGGAAACAGGTCGCGCAGCAGCGTGGTCTTGCCGGACTGGCGGGGCCCGGTGACCGACAGCACGGGAAAGCCGCGCACCGTGCGCCGCAACGTGGCGGCCAGATGGCGAGGAATCACGCGGGTGATTGTACAGATGCAAGATCAGATCGTCAATGTGTACATTATGGATTCTCGGATCAAGAAGAGCGAGACTTGGAGGGCGGGGCGCTACGGTCCGAGCGCTCCGATCGGGATCACGTGGATCCCGTCCGGGCGCACGTAACCGTAGCCACGGGCCACGATCACCGCGAGCGCGGCGGGGGATCCGCTCCTGCTCGTGTCCACGCGGGTGGCAAAGCGCAGCAGGTTGGCCGCTGCCTGGTCGATCATCCCGGTCCCCAACTTGACTTCGAACGCCGCCCACTGCCCATCCGAGCGCTGCACGATGGCATCGACCTCGAGACCGGTATTGTCACGATACTGCAGTACCTCGGCGTCACCGTGTTGGGCGTAGATGCGCAAGTCGCGAATGACCAGCGACTCGAACAGGAATCCGAACAGGTTGAGGTCTCGCAACAGACTGTCGGGGTCCGCCCGTAGCGCCGCCACCGCCAGTGACGGGTCCACGTAGTGGCGCTTGGGAGCGCCCCGCAGCCGCGACCGCGATCGCAGGTGGGGCGCCCAGGCCGGCTGGTCCTCGATGATCATGAGTCGTTCCAGGGCGTTCAGGTAGGCGTCCGCCGTGTGATTGTTCAGGTCGGCAGCCATGGTCGACGCGGCGGCGTAGGTCGCCACCTGGCGGGCAAATGAGTGCAGGAAGCGCCCAACCTTGACCGGGTCGCGGCGGGTCCCGTCGACTCGTGCGACGTCTACCCGACGAATCTCGTTCAGATAGTCCCGGTTGGCCTGCAGCGACTGGTTCACGGAACGCCGGAGATGAGCGGGCCATCCGCCCACGGCGATGTGCTCGGCAAGCTGGGCGAGGGGTAGCTCCGACTCCAGCTTCAGTTGCGCGGCCGCGTGTCCGCCGAGGAGTTGCTGCAGCGACACGGCACCGGAGGAGTGGCCGGTTTCGAACAGCGACATGGGGCGCAAGCGAAGCCGCGTCAGGCGCCCTGCGCCGGTGTGGCGTACGATGTCATCGGCCGGCACCGCCGAACCGGTAAGGATGAACTGTCCGGACGTGCCGCGATCGTCGACGGCGCGGCGCACGTGGTTCCAGATCGCCGGCTCGATCTGCCATTCGTCCAGCAGGCGGGGAACGGCTCCCTCCAGCACCAGGGACGGGTCCACGGCGAGGGCGCGCCGCGCGTTCTCGTCGCTGTCCAGCAGGACTTCGCTGGCAGCCACCTGCCGGGCGGTGGCGGTCTTTCCGCACGCCTTGACGCCCTCGATGACGACGGCGCCGTTGGCGTCGAGGCGACGCACCAGTTCGTGGTCTGCAATTCGTTCCAGGTACGTCATCTACAATCGGTCATCAGCACCTTGGCAAAGATCCTATTAACCAAATAGCAATATCCGAAGTAACAATATAGCAACTCCGGCAGTAACAGACGAGCAAGGCCGAACGGTGCATCTGTCTCGGGCGGCAGTTGCTCAGAGCCAGTGGCGCCAGACAACGCGCCGCACGCTTGCCACCGTCCGGGGCCATGTCCGCGGGCTATGTGTTGATCAGCCAGTCTTCTAAAACCAGGCCCGGAACACGGGCAAACTCGTTGGTGTTGTGCGTGACCAACGTTGCCTCCAGGAATCGGGCGTGAGCGGCGATCAGAAGGTCGTTGTACCCGATCGGGCGACCGATGCGTTCCAACTCACTGCGTATCTCCCCGTAATGCCGGTCGGCCTGCTCCTCGAGTGGCAAGATGTCGATCCCTTCCAACACGGCTTCCAATTGCGAACTCAGGCGTGCGGAGCCCTTTCGGGCGGCGCCGTAGCGCAACTCGCAGGCAACGACGATGCTGATACCGAACTCGCTGCGCGGCATCGCCGCAAGTCGCTTCGCGAGCGCTCGCCCGGCTCTTTAACCACCACGGAAACGATATTGGTATCCTGCAAGTAACGCATCGCCGGCACGCTTAGAAAATGGACTCCGGTTGCGCGGGGAAGTCAGAGGCCTCTGGAAAGTCCTCGGTGAGCGGGGTGAGCCCCGGGAGGATCTCGGCAAGCGTGCGTCGCCGAACGACCGGCTCCACGATCAGGCAGTCGTCCTCCTTGTGGAGTACGACCTCGTGACCAGGAAACTCCAGGTCCCTCGGAATCCGAAGTGCCTGGTTGCGTCCGTTTCGAAACAGCCTGGCCCGGCGTGGCAATTCCGGCACGGTATTCACGTTGCGGCTTGGCATATGCCAAGCATACCCCAACCGCGGAGAGAGCGGCCGCCCAATCCCGGATCATCGGCGATAGGCTCAAGCCGCCGGACGTGCCCAAGCGAGGGGCTCAGAGCCAGTGGCGCCAGGCGCGCACGTCTACGCCGTTGCGGATCGAACTCTCATCGCCGCCGTAGGCGAGCGTGGCCGGGGTGCGCTGTCCGGACAGCGAGGCCCAGTAGGCGTGTGCCATCCGATTGGGTGTTTCTTTTCCTCGCCTGAATGAGATTGTCCGTGGCCGGCGCAGCGTGACGCCCGACACGGCGTTGCGGCTGGAACGGGTCGTTGGCATGTCCGCGGACTCCAGCATGACAACCAAAGGAGGAATGCACACATGAAGAAGATGGCTGCGATGCTGTTCGCACTCGCGCTGGCGGCGGGCATGGCGTTTGCCGCTGCCGAGTCGGAGGGCGCTGCCGAGGGTCCGGTGGAGCTGGAGGTCTGGCTCGATTCCAACCGGGGCGAACAGCGCCAGGAGCAATGGGAGACCATGGTCCTGAACCCCTATACCGAGGCCAACCCCAACGTCGGGTTCGAGATTGCGCTGATCGCCAACCTCTACGACGCCACCCGCACCGCCCTGGCCAGCGGCGCCGGACCCGACCTCGTCATGA
>JAPPKV010000242.1 GCA_028819775.1 Gammaproteobacteria bacterium
TTCCTGCACGAGATCCGCCAGTGGGCGGACTTCCCACCCCATCGGGTTCTCAACCGGATCGCCAAACATCCTGACGAACAGCGCCGGCACGAACTCGCGCAATCGGTCGGCGGCTCGCCGGCGCAGCGCCTGGATTCGCGCAGCCCGGTTCAGGATGTCCACGATCCGCCGCTGCTCGTCTAGTGGCGGTAGCGGGACGAGGAGCGACCGCAGATCTTTCTGTCCGATTGCGGTGAAGGTGCTACCGATTCCCTTCGCGGCAAGTTCAGGCTCGCGGTATTTGAGCACCCAATGGACGAAATCGGGCAGCGCCACTTTGTCGTCAGGTCGAATCGCGGCCAGTCCTCGCCCGATGCAACAACGTTCCGCGGCGATGTTCGTCGGTCCGACAGGGGCACGAACCGAGATGAGGATGTCTCCGGCTTCGGCGATCTTCTTGGGTGCCGTGCACCATTTCCGAGCCGTTGGATGGGTTTCGCCAAAATCGGCTTTGCCCTGGAAAAAAGGCAGGCCCGCCCCATCCTCGTTGTACGTGCTTCCGGGGGGCGATTGGCCTGCCGTGATGGCCGCGATCTCGGCCAGGGCAACCGTCTTCACGTCACGGTCCGCACGGCCGCCGCCAAGTCGTCGATCTCGGCGAGGATCTCGTTCTCGGTGGCCTTCAGTTCGTCGAGGATCTCTAGCGGGTCACGATGGTCAACCCGCGTCCGGCCCTGCGGCCGGTACCTCCCGGCGCTTAGGTTGAAGTCGGCCTCACGGATAGCGTCCGCCCCGGCGAACCACCACTTCTCGGTCCAGTCCGTGTCCGGGCCGCGCTGGCTCCAGGCCGCCCATCGGGCGTCGCGCTCCCGGAAGGCCGACACGAGGCCGGGTAGGTCGTCCTCGTCGATCGGCGTATCGTGGTTCGCGTCCAGCTTGAAGCCGTCGTGGTCAGCGTGCAGGAACATCACCCGCTCAGTGGCCCCGCCTTTGTGGAAGACGAGTACGGAGGTCTTGACGCCCGAATACGGGTTGAACACCCCTCCCGGCAGCGACAGTACCGCCTCGACCCGGTTGTTCTCGACCAGCTTGCGGCGTAACTCCCGGTGTGCGCCCGTCGAGCCGAACAGGACGCCTTCGGGGACTACGATGCCGCACCGCCCGCCGTCCATCAAATGGTTCAGCATGTACTGGAGAAACAGCAGTTCCGTCTGCCGCGTCCTGCCGACCTTCACATCGTCGACGATCCGATCCGCGTCCAACCGCCCGGAGAAGGGCGGATTAGCGAGCACGACATCGAAGCCCTTAAGTGGCAGCCCGAGCCCCGCCTTCGTCGCCCGGTCCAGGGAGCGGGTCAGAGCGTCTCGTCGGAGGATTCGCACCCTGTCCAGCCCACGCAGGGACAAGTTCATCGTGGCGAGCCGGACCATCCGCGGGTCCACGTCGTTGCCGAACAGCGTCGCCTCGTGCAACTGCCGCACGGCGGCGCGGCTCAAGGTGTCGCCGAGCCCGCGCCGAACCGTCTTACGGTCCGCCTCAATCTCCTCGATGCCCGCGTCCGAGGAGTTCGCGAGCCGGATGTGGTCGTACGCGCCGACCAGAAACCCCGCCGTGCCGGCGGCCGGGTCGTGGACCGTCTCGCCAAGCCGGGGGTCCACAAGCTGGACCATGGCGCGGATGACGTGGCGGGGCGTGCGGAACTGCCCCAACTCGCCCGCCTGCCGGATTTGCCGCAACACGTGCTCAAACAGATCGCCCTTGGTGTCGGCATCCACCTGTTCAAGATGCAGATCATTGACGTGGCTGACGACCTGGGCAAGCACCGTCGGTTCGTCGATCACGAGCCGAGCATCTGCCATGAAGTCGGTGACTCCCTCGGCGGCGATCCCGGCGTGGAAAGGGAAGACCTCTTCCCGCACCCACGACACGAGCCGCTGGCCGTTGAGCGCGTTCGCCCATTCGGACCAGCGCAGCGTCTCGCACGGGACCGATGCTGATCCGGGTTCGCGAGCGTTGCGCGGATTCCGCAGCGTCCATTCGCCGACGAACGCGCCGGGGTACGGCTTCGCGCCGGGCCGGCGGGCCGCCCGAACCCGCGCTGCGTCCGCCGCTTCGAACATGTAGAAGTAGATGAGGAAGCTCAGTTGCTCGGCGTTCTGGGCCGGATCCGGGTAGCCCCCGGCGAACAGGTAGTCGCGAATCCGGTCGATGGCGCGCCGGAGTTCCGGTGTCAGAGGCATGGCGGAAGTGTCACGGCGCGGTTCGGTCGTCGTCCTTCTCGGAGTCGGACGCGCTGCCCCGCCCAAACACGGCCGCGTTGCAGCTGGCGATCAGGTGGTCGAGAGCCGACTGCCCTCCGAAGACCCGCCGCGCCTGGTCGTAACCGCCAAGCCCGGTGAAGGGGTGCTCATCGAAGTCGTAGTCGCCGAACGCGTCCATATGCATCGCGTCGGCCCGGATCCGGCTTCCGATCAAGCTGGCCCAGCGCTCCTGCTCTGCGTCGAGGTTCTGGCCGCCGCGCCATGCCTCGAAGCGCAAACCAACCTCGGCCGCGCGGGTGTCGTGCTCAGCAGTTCGGACGATCCGGCCATGCTCGTCCAGAGTCAGCCAGTCGCGACTCGCGGGATCGATCTGATCGTCAACGTCGAGCGTCAGCAGCATGCGCGGCTCGAGGCGCGCGGGTGCCGTCTGTGCCAGAACTTCTCCGCCGCTTCCGATGTCTTCATCGTCGTCGCCGTGGAACTCCGTCACGCCCACGAAATCGAAGATCGTGAAGTGGGTCTTGCCGATGTGCGGAGCCTTCCGGGTGCCGCGCCCGCGCATCTGCCGGTAGAGGATGGCGCTTGCCGTGAACCGCGCCATGACCAGACTGACCACCTCGGGGCAGTCGAAGCCGGTATCGAGCATGTTGACGCTCACCAGGATCTTGGGGAACTCCTCCTCCTTGAACCGCTTGATGATGGCGCTCGCGTCCGGGGCCGGGCCGCCCCCGACGTCGCTGACCACGAAGTCGGCATATGGCGTCGAGGGATGCGGCTTCAGGTCGGCAAACTGTTCGTCGAACATCGCCGCCAGCGCCTCGGCATGGCGCTTCGTTACCGCGAACACGATGGTCTTTCCCCGTGTCGGCCAGCGTCGTATGCCGTCCCTACCCGTGAACCCCTTCTCGTGGGCGTCGCGGAACTCCCGCACGATGGCCCGGTTGCGTTCCGGAATGGTGAACGTCCGCTCCAGCGCCCGCGGGTCCACGATGATGGAGTCGGATTGTTCGAACAGCTTCTCGAATTCAACCCGGGCCGCCTTTTCCATCGCCGTCCAGTCGAGGTCCTGGCGCTCCACCTTGAACCCGTTCTCGGCGGCTGTCTTGACCGTCATCGCCTTGTAAATGCGGTACGGGACCAGGTGCCCCTCGTCGATCGCCTCGCGAAGGGTGTACCGAAAGGTCGGCTCCACGAGCTCGAAGAACCGCAGCGTGTCGCGGACGAAGTGGCCGTCCTCTGCGTCCGACAACATCTCAGCCTCGGCCATGCACGGTGTCGCGGTCAGGCCGAGCTGTATGCCATCGAAGTGCCGGAGTGTCCCGCTCCACTTCCCATAGATCGAGCGGTGGCATTCGTCGGTGATCACGAGGTCGAAGTAGCCCGACGACAGGTCGCGGTACTCCGTAATCATTGTCTGCAAGGTCGCGATCGTGATCCGCTTCGTCCAGTCGAAACCCCGGCCCGGTCGGAGCACGTGGCAGGGGTAGTCACGCAGATGGTCGTTGAAGGCGTCCTCGGCTTGTCCGGCAAGGGCGATGCGGTCCACGAGAAAGAGGACCCGAGTCACGATGCCCGCCTCGAACAGTCTCTTGACGAACGCCGCCGCCGTCCGGGTCTTGCCGGTCCCGGTCGCCATCTCCACAAGCAGCTTGCGCCGCCCGCGCGAGACCTCGGCGGTCAGCGCCTCGATGCAGGCGATCTGGTACTCGCGATCCGCGATGCGCCGGTCAATCTCGACACTGGACACGTCCAACCGATTCCTGCGGGCGGCAATCCGCCGCTCCAGGTCGTCCCGGGCGTAGAAGGTGGCGATCTTGCGGGCGTGAGCGTCGGTCTCATGGTCCAGGAACCAGACCTCCTCCCCGTTCGACAGAAACACGAACGGCACGTCGAGCTGCTTGGCGTAGTGGCGCCCCTGACCTTGCGCCGCGATGGGGTTGACACTGGCACCCTTGGCTTCGATCACCGCAACAGGCCGACCGGAACGGTCGCACAGTGCGTAGTCAGCCCGCGAACCGTCTGGGAGCGTGTGCTCAAAGAGGACGCTTACGCCGTCGGTGAGATTCCAACCCGCATCCTTGAGCAGGGCGTCGATCTTGACGCGCGAGAAGGCTTCGGTCGTTCGGCTCATTCGCCTCGTCGTGGATCGCTGAACGGCGACGCCCCTGCGGGATCCGCGCCCCGATCAGTCCAGTGGCGGGATCCTTCCAGGCGCTTCTCCGCGCCTCGCCCTCTTCCAGGCAACCAGCAGTTCATCGCGATGTGACGCGGCCCACTCCAACACGAGCCGCCGTGCAGTACGCGGTAGGTCGCCGCGATTGATCGCAACATCCTCGATATCAATCACTGCATCGTGGCTGCCACATTTCGCGTGGAAGTGTGGCGGCTCGTGGTCGCGGAAGAAGATCTGAATGACGATCCCATAGAAGCGGCTCACCTCAGGCACTGCGGGAGCGCTCTCTCAGTCCGGGCCAGATGTCCTCGGGAGACTTGCCTGTTATCTCAAGATAGAGGGCCTCGGGACACAGATCAATCTCATTCCTCCATGCGATTTCGCCAAGTTCGCCGATCCGCACATCTTCAAAGAAACCCCGGTCCAGCCACGCCGCGAAAACCCCCTTTCCGGCCACATCCGAAAGGTCGATCTCGCCTTCCACCCCGTCCTCGTACCGGAGCCAGATGCAAAATCCGGCGCGGGGTTCGACATCCACTGGCCTCAGTCGGGCGGATCCTGTTGGTGAACTCATGGTCTCAAACTCCTCCCTTCGTGTCTTCCTCAGGCGTTTGCGAACTCGGCCCGCCATCCTGGCTTTTTCCTCCCTAGTTGTTGTCGGGAGGAGGCGCCGCGGTTCTACCGCCGAAATAGAAGCCGATTACTGAGCCGCTCAGGGTGGTCAGCGCCGCAACGACTTCGCTAAAGCCGTCACCAGCGACTTCCGATCCGAAGAGCAGGAAGTTGATGGTCGAACCGACGATCACAATCGCCAGCATGCTACGGACGGACCCTCTGGGAAGGCCGAGACCTCTCGCGTCGTTCCGGGCGCCGTTAGCCCTCCATAGGGACACGGTGGGAAGTACCAGAAGTACTATTGCGAGAAGGCCGACTTCCACCCACAAGAGGCGTGTAACAGCCTCTGACCGAGCGACGCTTGCGCCGTCCACCTCGGTCGTGGGTGGCTGACCATCAGACCGCTCCATCGGTTCTGGTTCATTCGGCCGCAGACCTGACTCTGGCGTGGCTTGCTCAGTCGGCGGGTTCTGAGGCTGCTGGATGGCCGCGGCGCTGAAGGCAAATACCAGCAACCAAAAGAGCGTCGTCGCCATCGTGCGGTTCCAACCTAAGCGGCTACCGGATCCATGAACTGACATGTTTGTTTCTTCCCGTGCCTGCTGCCCCAAAACGTGACTCTTGGAGACGACATCCGTCGTACGGTCGGCGATTCCGAATGCATCCCGGGGAGCCGCGCCACGCATCTATCGAGTCAAGTTTAGACACCGCGAGGAGCACCAGCTTCGCGAACTCGCCAGTCACCCGGATCGCGAGAAAGCGGGACTGGGCCAACGGCAATCGACACAAGTGATAGGCAGAGTGATATCAAGATCCCAAGACGGAGCATAAGTTGTTGATAGATTAGCTGTTTATTTGATCTCGATAACGGCCCGGAGGTCGGCGTTCCAAGCCGGTGGCGCCACGGTGGGCGTGGATGGGGTTGCGCCGTGGGGGGGGGGGGGGGCCCCGCCCGGCCGGGGGGGGGGCGCCGGCCCCCCCCCCCCCCCCCCCCCCACAAAACCCCCCCCCCCCACCCCC
>JAPPKV010000340.1 GCA_028819775.1 Gammaproteobacteria bacterium
TCCACACGATTCGAAGCGAATGGTGTTCGGCTATACGCGCATGATGATGGCCGCGCTGCTGGTTGTTCCGGAACCCCGAACCGTGCTGGTGGCCGGTCTGGGGGGCGGTACGCTGCCGACGGCCCTCGCTGCGCTATTGCCGGATGTCCGGATAGACGTCGTCGAGATCGACCCGGCGGTCGTGAAGGTGGCCCGCACCTACTTCGACTTCCAGGAGAACGAGCGCGTCCGCGTGCACATCCGGGATGCCCGGGTGTTCGTCAAACGCGCTTTGCAGAGGGGCCGGCAGTACGACCTGGTCATCCTCGATGCGTACAGCGGCGACTACATTCCCGAGCATCTCATGACTGCGGAGTTCCTCGACGAAACCCGACGGTTGCTGGCGCCCGGAGGCGCCGTCGCGGCCAACACCTTTGCAACATCTCAACTCTATGACCACGAATCAGAGACTTACCGCCTGGTGTTCGGAGAGTTTTTCAATCTGCGCGTCAGCACAAGCAACAATCGGGTGATATTCGCGACAAACGGGCCACTGCCGAGCAAGGCAACCCTGCGCGCCAACTCCCGGGCATGGCGCCAGGCCCTCGGCCCCTACGACGTTCCCATCACGTCCTATCCAAGGCGCATGTCGACGAAGGTCGACTGGGACCCGACGACGCGACCCCTCACCGACCAGTATTCGCCGGCGAATCTGCTGAAGGGTAGTCGATGATGCGCCCAGCGGGCATCGACTGGTCGTTCCCCCATGCTTCGAAGCGGGCGCCCGTGCTAGCCCGCAACGTCGTGGCAACCTCGCAGCCCCTCGCAGCCAGCGCCGGCATCGAAGCACTTGGAAACGGCGGCAACGCCGTGGATGCCGCTCTTGCCACAGCGATTGCCTTGACGGTCGTGGAACCGTGCAACAACGGCGTCGGCAGCGATGCCTTCGCAATCGTCTGGGACGGCGACCGCCTAGTCGGGTTGAACGCGTCGGGTCGCTCGCCGGCGGCCTGGACACTCGGCCGGTTCGCACATCACGGCGTCATGCCGCAAAGGGGCTGGGATACCGTCACGGTGCCCGGTGCCGTTAGTGCGTGGGTGGCACTGTCCCGGCGGTTCGGCGCCCTGCCCTTTCCCGAGTTGTTCGGCGCGGCGATCCGCTACGCCCGGCACGGGTTCCATGTCGGTCACGAAACGGCGGCGATCTGGGCACGCGCCGCCGACTCGTTCAGCGACTTCCCCGCGTTCCTCGAACACTTCCTGCCCGACGGACGTGCACCCGCTGCCGGCGAAGTCTTCGTCAATCCGGACTTGGCGGACACCCTCGATTCGATCGCCCAAACCGACGGCGAGTCCTTCTACCGCGGCGAATTGGCCGACCGGATGGAGTCGACCGCCCGTGTCGAGGGCGGCGCCCTCCGACGCAGCGACCTCGCTGCGCATCGCCCCGACTGGGTCGAACCGCTCGTGCAGCCCTACCGGGGTGTGGCCCTGGCCGAGATTCCACCCAACGGCCAGGGACTCGCGGCCCAGATTGCCTTGGCCATCCTCGGCCATCTCGACGCCCACCGCGACGCGCCCGGTTCTGCCCGGTGGACGCACTTGCAGATCGAGGCCATGAAGATCGCCATTCGTGCCGCGTTCGATCACTTCGCCGACGCCGATGCCATGCGACTAACGCCGGAGGCGCTGTTGGAAGCCGAATCCATCGCGGCCGCAGCGGCTGGCATCGCGGAACGAGCGGCACCGCTACCGCCCGTCGCGCTCCCGGTGAGTCAAGACACGGTGTACCTGACCGCCGCCGACGCCAAGGGAATGATGGTCTCGATGATCCAGTCGAACTACATGGGATTCGGCTCGGGCATCGTCGTTCCGGGCACCGGCATCGCCCTGCAGAACCGGGGTGCTGGATTCGTGCTGGACCCCACCCATCCGAACGTCGTCGGGCCCAACAAGCGCCCGTACCACACGATCATCCCGGGGTTTGTTACGCGCAATGGCTCGCCCGCGATGAGTTTCGGCGTCATGGGGGGCCACATGCAGCACCAGGGACATGTGCAGATGGTCACCCGCATCTTCGAGCACGGCGAGAATCCGCAAGCCGCTTCCGATGCGCCCCGATGGCATGTAACGCCGCAGTTCACCGTTGCGCTCGAGGAGGGCTACCCGGCCGATGTAGCCCAGGACCTCACCGCGCGCGGCCATACGGTCGAGGTCGTGCGCGATCATCGGCTGTTCGGCGGCGCGCAGCTAATCTACTGCCTGCCCGACGGCGGCTATTGCGGCGCGTCTGACCACCGCAAGGAAGGAGCGGCGGTCGGGTTCTAGCCGTCTTCCGGTTCGAGCTTTAGCGACGCCGAGTTGAGGCAGTAGCGCAATCCGGTGGGCACCGGACCGTCCGGGAAGACATGGCCGAGATGTGCATCGCACCGGGCGCAGAGTACTTCCGTGCGAACCATGAAGAACGACCGGTCGCTTTTCGTTTCGACCGCATCGTCCGCCACCGGCTCGTAGAAACTCGGCCACCCGGTGCCGGAGTCGTACTTGGTGTCCGAGTCGAACAGCGCCGTCCCGCAACACCGGCAGTTGTACATCCCCTTCGTCTTGGTGTCCCAATACTCGCCGGTGAAGGCCCGTTCGGTCCCGGCCCGACGGGCGACTTGGAACTGCTCGCGAGTCAGTTCGTCGCGCCACTCGGCATCCGATTTGACGACCTTCTCCGGTGCGGGCTGCTGCCCTTCGGAAGCCACGGCACCGACTGCCTTGCCCATTGTCCAATCCTGTACCATTGCCGAGCTTCGCGGATTCTACGCTTAGGACGAGCACCATGAAAACCAATCAAGCCGTCGTGGCACCGTTCGCGCCGCGGCGGGATCCCATCGTCAAATCCACCAAGCTGGCGGACGTTTGCTACGAGATCCGCGGACCGGTGCTGGCCGAGGCCAACCGTCTGGAGGAAGAGGGCCACCGCATTCTGAAGCTCAACATCGGCAACCCGGCGCCGTTCGGCTTCGAGGCGCCGGAAGAACTGCTCCGCGACGTCATTCACAACGTCCCTGCGTCCCAGGGGTACTGCGAGTCCAAGGGCCTCTACTCGGCGCGCAAGGCCGTCATGCAGGACTGCCAGCGCCAGGGAATCGCCGATGTCGACGTCGATGACATCATCATCGGGAACGGGGTCAGCGAACTCATCGCCATGAGCATGCAGGCCCTTCTGAACGACGGTGACGAGGTACTCCTCCCGGCGCCGGACTATCCGTTGTGGACCGCAGTCGTCAAGCTGTCGGGCGGTGTCCCGGTCCACTACCGGTGCGAGGAGAGCGCCGGTTGGCAGCCCGACCTCGACGACATGCGCGCCAAGACCACCAAGCGGACCCGGGGTGTCGTCGTCATCAATCCGAACAATCCCACCGGCGCGGTCTACTCCAGGGTCACCCTTGAAGCCATTGCCGAGTGGGCGCGCCGGCGTAACCTGGTCCTGTTCGCCGACGAGATCTACTCGAAGATCGTCTACGACGGTGCCGTGCACCATCCCCTGGCGTCGCTTTCCCACGACGTCCTAACCGTTACCTTCAATGGTCTGTCCAAGGCCTATCGCGTTGCCGGGTTCCGTACCGGCTGGCTAGTGGTCAGCGGCCCCACCGAGCGCGCACGGGACTACATCGAGGGACTCGAAATGCTGGCATCGATGCGGCTGTGCGCCAACGTCCCGACGCAGCACGCGATCCAAGGCGCACTCGGCGGCTACCAGAGCATCACCGAATACGTCGCACCCGGCGGCAGCCTCTACGAACAACGCCGGGTCGCCCACTCGATGCTCAACCAGATCGAGGGCGTCAGCTGCGTCGAGCCGGGTGGTGCACTGTACGCGTTTCCGAAACTGGACCGGGACCGGTACAACATCGTCGACGACGAGCGTTTCGTACTCGATCTGCTCCGCAAGCAGAAGATCCTCGTGGTGCAGGGCAGCGCCTTCAACATCGATACCCCGGACCATTTCCGGCTCGTTTTTCTGCCCCGTGCGGAGGAACTCGCCGACGCCATCGCCCGCATCGCCGATTTCTTGTCGACCTACCGTCAATAGCGCGGTGACCCTTGCAGGCGGGACGCGACAAGCGCGCCCGCTACGATTCCGTGCGCCGCAGGCTCGCAGGGGCGACCCTTGTGGTTGCCTGCGGGCGGGTGTCACCCTGGTGTCTGGGTCGGGACGGGACAAGCCTGTCCCCTACGTTCCTGCGGCGCGGCCTCGTTGTGCGGCCTAGCCCCGTTAGCCCGTCAGCATTTCGGCGATCCGTTCGGCGATCGCAAGCGACGCGGTCAAGCCGGGCGACTCGATGCCGAGCAGACTCACAAACCCGCGTATGCCGTGGTCCGCCGGCCCTTCGATCACGAAATCCGACGCCGGCTCGCCCCGGGGCGCGAGTTTCGGGCGAATACCCGTATAGCCCGGGTTCAGTCGCGACTCATCGAGGCCCGGATAGTAACGGCGGATGGCCTCGACGAATGCACCGAACTGGCCACCGTCGAATCCGTAGTCCTCGTCATCCTGCCAGACCACATCGGGTCCGAACCTGGCCTGCCCGGCCAGGTCCAGCGTGACATGCACCCCGAGTCCCCCCGCCTCTGCGACCGGGTAGACCAGCCGCCGGAACGGCGACTTCCCGGACAGCGTGTAGTAGTGGCCCTTGGCGTAGTAGCCGACGTGGCCCGCCCCAAGCCGGGCTGCCATGGCGGGGGCCGCAAGTCCCGCGGCATTGATCACGATGTCCGCGTCGAGGTCGAAATCCCCGCAACGAACGCGGACGCCAGCGGCGGCCTGCTCGAGATCGGTCACTTTCGTCAGATAGGCGATCGCACCGCCGGCCGCCTCGATGTCCCCGAGCAGGCTCAACATGAAGGCGTGGCTGTCGATGATACCGGTGGACTCCGAATACACGCCCGCGACGGCCTCCACCTCGGGCTCGAGTGCCGCGATGTCGGCGCGGGTCAACCAGGGAAGCTTCCCTACTCCGTTGACGAGAGCCTGGCGCTGATAGGCCTTTAGCATTTCGAGTTGCCCAAGTGCCGTCGCCACGATGATCTTGCCGAGGCGCCGGTGGGGAACGTTGTAGGCCTCGCAGTGCTTGTAGAGGAGCGCTTTGCCGCGTACGCACGTCTGCGCCTTGACCGATCCCGTCGGATAGTAGATGCCCGCGTGGATCACCTCGGAGTTGCGGCTCGATATCTCGGAACCGATGAGTTCGTGTCGTTCGAGGACCAACACCTCGCGACCCGCGCGCGCCAGTTCCCGGCCAACCGCAAGTCCGACCACCCCGGCGCCGATCACCACCGCTTCGCAACGTTCAGCCACGTTTGCGGATGATGAACCGGTATCGATTGCCGTCGTTGGAGGACTCCGCCATTTCGTGGCCCATGAAACGGCAGAAATTCGTGAAATCCCGGACCGTCGAAGGATCCGTCGCGACGACGGAAACGGTCTCCCCGACGGCCATGCCCCGCACCTTGTTGCGCAGGATCATGAGCGGTTCCGGACACTCGAGCCCAACCGCGTCGATTGCGTGGTCCGCCGCGTCCATCGATGTCGACTGGTTTCCCTAGGATTTTTCAGGCGCGAGATGGTAGCGAATGGACGAGGCAGGTGCATTAGGGCGGGCGACCGGAGCCGGCCAACGAGTCGCCGAGCTGCCGAATCCTCCGCGGGACGACGTAGCGGTGCCGTTCAAGAGCAGATACGAAGCTGAATGGAACCTGAATTGGCTGTATTTGGCCAGCGAAAACACCTTGACTGCGCTACGTCGCGCGCAGACACTCGATTCGAAGGAACTTCGCCCGCAGCGGTGCATCGAAGTAAGCCAGGACAGCGACGTGATCAAACAGCCCACCGCGATTTTCGGCTTCGCCATCAGTGCCGTCGTCGCGCACTCCATACTGGCGCAGACGCCGCCAACGACCGTTGGCGAACCGGGGATTGCGACCGGGTCGGATGGACTCCTGCTCGACCAATCCGAGAGTCCGGTGGACAATGCCCAGGGCCTAGTTGAGATCGGCGAGTATCCGGAA
>JAPPKV010000450.1 GCA_028819775.1 Gammaproteobacteria bacterium
CGTGGCTGCTGCGGACGGGCTGGCGGCGGATCGGGCTGGTCGATCCGGCGGAGGTGCCGGGCAAGTGGCCGCGGCGGCGGATGGCGAGAGCGGCCTAGTCCGGTTCGGCAAGGGCACGGTGGTTGGCGGAGTTGTCCACGCTTCGTCCATGGCGCCGGTCTTAAAGAAACCAAAGGCGCTGTGGGCGAAGGGTGGGCAACTCCGGTTCCGTTTTCGGCCCAAGTCAAGCCGGTGGCGTCCGTTCGCGTGACCTTCTTTGGCAGCGGAAAGCAGGCTTACGCTGTCAGGGCAAAGCACGTCAATTCGGGATCGCCTTTGTCCAGCCGGAGTTTCCAGCCGCAACGGTCCCAATCGCCGAGCACGATGCGGCGCCGGTCCCCGCCGAGGTCGTGGATCCCGGGCCGGTGAGTGTGGCCGTGGACCATGAGGGAGACGGCTGCATCGTCCATGGCCTGGCGGATGCTGCTCGGTGTCACGTCCATGATGTTGGCGGCCTTGTTTTCGTTCGCAGCGATGCTCTTGGCGCGGAGTGACGCAGCTAGGGCTCGTCGTTCTTCGATGGATGAAGAAAGCACCTCGGCTTGCCAGGCGGGCGACCGGAACAGCGCCCGCATGCGTTGGTACTCGACGTCGCCCGTGCAGTAGGCGTCGCCGTGGGCGAGCAGCACCCGTTGCCCGTCGACTTCGACGACGCTCGGGTCCTCGATCAGCGTGGCACCCGTGTGCTCGGCGAACTGGGCACCGATCAGAAAGTCGCGGTTGCCGTGCATGACGTATACCGCGCCGCGGCGGGAAGCCGCGGTCAGCGCCTCGCGGATGGATGCGGCGACTGGTCCGTCGTCGTCGTCGCCGATCCAGACTTCCACGAGGTCACCGAGGATGTAGAACGCATCAACCGTCGCTGCCTCGCCATCGACAAGCCGTTGCAGACCAGCAAGCACGGCGGGCCGCGTTTCGTCGATGTGCAGGTCGGAGATGAACAGCGCGCTCATTGCCGCGTGCGTAGTTGGTCGGCGATTTCCGCGGCGTAGAGCGTGTTGTCGAGCAGGGATGCCCGGGTCATGGGTCCCACGCCGCCGGGTACGGGTGTGATCCACCCGGCGAGAGGCGCAACTTCGTCGAAGCGGACATCACCGCGCACCTTGCCGTTGGCCTGCGCGACGATGCCGACGTCGATCACGATGGCACCCGGCTTGACCCAGTCGCCGGCGATTAGTCCGGCTTTGCCGGTTGCGGAGACCACGATGTCGGCTTGCGCGACATGGTCGCGAGTGTCCTGGGAAAACCGGTGCACGGTCGTGACCGTGCAGCCAGCCAATAGCAGTTCCAAACCCATCGGGCGGCCGACGTGATTCGACGCGCCGACCACTGTGGCGTGCAAGCCGCGCAGGGCAACGCCAGTGTGGGCAAGTAGCGACATCACGGCCCTGGACGTGCAGGGCCGAATCGCCGGCTCACGCAGCACGAGGCGTCCCATGTTGTTGGGATGTACGCCGTCCACATCCTTGTTGGGGAGTACCCGCTCCGTGACATGCACGGGGTCGATATGGTCCGGAAGCGGCAATTGGACCAGGATGCCGTCGAACATCGGATCCGCATTGAGCGCGTCGATCCGGGCGACGAGGTCGGCTTCCGACGTATCGGCCGGCAGGTGCCATACCTGGGCATTGAAACCTACTTCGTGGCAGTCCTTGCGCTTGAGGCGAACGTATATTTCGGATCCCCGGTCGTCGCCGACCAGCAGGACGGCGAGACCCGGTCGGGTCATGCCATTCGCCAGACGTTGACGTACCTTCTCGGCAATGCCGTTGCGCAACTCCCGCGCAATGGAGTTGCCGTCCAGGATCTTCGCGGACACGGAAATCTCCGGCTTACCGGTGCCGCGTATTGTATGTCAGGGCCGTTGGTCGGGTTGGTTTGCGGCGGCGCTAACGGTGGTAAGTTGAACAGGCCGGTCGGGCAGGTCGTCCGCCGCCCGCGACTCGTTGACCGCCGGCAGGTCGAAGTAGAACAGGCTTCCCCTACCCAGGTCGCTCTCTACGCCCAGTTCGGTGTCGTGGCGGCGCAGAATGTGCTTGACGATCGCGAGCCCCAACCCCGTGCCACCGTGGGCGCGGCTGTTGGCGACGTCGACGCGGAAGAACCTCTCGGTCAGGCGCGAGATCAGTTCGCGCGGTATGCCGCGCCCGTGATCCTCCACCTCGAAGCGGGCGCCCGCCATGCAGCGGTGCCAACGTACCGACACGTCCCCGCCGTTCGGGCTGTATTGGATCGCATTGGTGACCAGGTTCATGAACGCGCTGTGCAGTTCGGCCGGCACGCCGCGAACCACGACGCCGGGTTGCGCATCGAGCAGGATGCGGTGCTTGTCGCTCGCCAGTTGCCTTGCTTCGTTCACCACGGAGGTCAGCATGGCGGGAACATTGACCAGTTCGACGTCGTCCGCCTTCGGCGACGGCGAGGACTCGAGACGGGTAAGGGTCAGCAGGTCTTCGACGAGTGCTTTCATGCGCTGGGCGGGGGCGTTCAGTTTGTCGAGCAAGGCACGCAGGGTGTCCCGGTCGATGTCCTCGTCTTGGAGGGTCTCGAGGTACCCCATGACCACGGTCAGCGGCGTCCTCAGTTCGTGGGATACGTTTGCGATGAAGTCTTGGCGCATGGTCAGCAGACGGTCGAGTATGGTGACGTCGCGGATGAGGACGATGGAGCGGTCCGCATCGACGCGCAGATGACGAAGTTCGAGTCGGCGCGACTCGTCGGTGGGAGATACCATCTCGACGATCCCGCCTTCGACTTCGTCGTCCAACAACGCGCCGATGGAGGGGTCGCGAGCCAGCGACGTCAGGTTGCGCCGGCGGTCCCGCGGCGAGAACCCGAGCAGGTCGCTGGCTGTCTTGTTGGCGAGTTCGATGACACCGCTGCGCTGCAACACGATCCAGCCATCCGGGATGGTGTCCAGGGTTCTTTGCAGCCAGCGCAACTCCTCCACCAGACGCCGAGCCCGCCCCCGTGCGCCGGTCAGGGAGAACGTCAGGCGTTCGGCCACGGATTGCCAGGAAGACGACCACTGCCTGGGTCGGCTCAGGGGTGCGCGGGACCAGCGCTCGAAGGAGACGAACTCGATGGCGCCGAACGCGATCCAGACCGCAAGCGCCGCAGCGACGCCCCAGCCGACGTTGCCAGACAGCAGTCCAACGACCACGCCGCCGACGCCACACGAGGCGGGCCGGACGACGTCCCTGGGATTGATTGTCACGTTCGGCTCTCCACGGTCCTGAACGTCTCCGGCCGCGTCCGAAGTTCCAACCACTCGATGGTGTCTCTCACGCCGACTGCACCTTGAGTTTACGCCAGTTGAGTTGAACCACGGTATCGGGTAGGCGAGGGCGTTGCGGGTGATAGGCCGACCGGGTGGCGCCGGCGGCGAGCGGCGTCAGGTGACCGGCGCTAGGACCGGCGACAGGCGGTACCCGATCCCGCGGACGGTCTCGACGGCCTTGTCCATGCCGAAGGGCATTAGCGCCTTGCGCAGTCGCAGCACGTGTACATCAACGGTTCGTTCCTCGACATAGACGTTCCTACCCCATACCCGATCTAGCAACTGCGTGCGATCAAAGGCGCGATTGGGGTTGCGCATCAGGAGTTCGAGCAGGCGAAACTCCGTGGGGCCAACGTGAATCTGGTCGCCATTGACACTCACGTGGTGGCTGCGCGTATCGAGGGTCAACTGGCCCACCGTGAGAACACCGTCCTCGGGCGTACCGGTTCGTCGCAGGAGAGCCTTGATGCGAGCGATCAGTTCCTTGGGCGAGAAGGGTTTCGTGACGTAGTCGTCGATCCCCGAATCGAAGCTCTTTAGCTTGTCGGATTCCTCGCTGCGGGCGGTGAGCATCACCAACGGCAGGTCGCTGGTGATCGGATCCCGCCGTAGCGTGCGGGCAAGGTCGATTCCGCTCATGCCGGGCAGCATCCAGTCGATGATCACGACGTTCGGAAGCGGGCCGTCGAGTATTTGCAGGGCCTCTTCGGCAGTCTCGGCTGGAATGACCTTGAATCCGCCTCGCTCCAGCGAGAAGGTGAGCATTTCCCGAATGTCGGTCTCGTCTTCGACGAGTAGCACGAAGTTGGAAGCCATTCCCTCGGCACCTGTCTCCTTGGCAGTTGGCGAGCGCTAACCTATCGGCGCAATATGACAATTTGATGATTATGCCATCGCCGCATTAGGCTTCGTACCCTCGTGCAGACTTGGGTTGTAGGCTGGCGTCTCGAGGAGCCGGCGACTTTTTTCGAAACGCATTCGAGAGATAGGGGGAATCAATGGGGCAGAGACAGCTACGCGCGGCCGACGGCCATACCTTCGGACTCTACGAGACCGTGCCCGGGAACGAGCCGCGCGGCGGCCTCGTCGTGATCCAGGAGATCTTCGGCGTCAATGCCCACATTCGCGAGATTGCGGACAGCTACGCGGCGGAGGGATTTGCGGCACTCGCGCCGGCACTGTTCGATCGAGTTGAGCGAGACGTCGAACTGGGCTACGACCAGGCCGGAATGAGCCGTGGCAGAGAGCTTGCCTTTGCGGGCCTGTCCCGGGCCGACGCGCTGCGCGACCTCCAGGCGGCCATCGAGGAAGCCGGGAAGTACGGCAGGGTGGGCGTCGTGGGGTACTGCTACGGTGGATTGATGACTTGGCTTGCCGCTTGCCACCTCGAAGGCATTGCATGCGCGTCGGTCTACTACGGCGGCGGCATCGCGAACGAACTGGCGCAGACGCCGAACTGCCCCCTGATCATGCACTTCGGCGAACTCGACGCCCACATCCCGCTCACCGATGTTCACCGGATCCGCGAGGCCTTGCCGAACACCCCGATACACGTCTACCCGGCGGACCACGGCTTCAACTGCGATCACCGGGGAAGCTACCACGCCCCGTCGGCCGACACCGCTCGGCGGCGGACGTTGAGATTGTTCCGGGAGCACGTCGGTTGAGGTCCGAGAGGGGGTTCGGCGACGGTGCGTTGGGGTCTTTCTTACTAGGGGCAAGCGCCTCGCGCTGCCGGGCTGAGGGCCCCATCCGCAATCGTGGCACCGTGGGTAAGTCCCATGTTGACATATGGGAGTCGTTTGTTGATGCTTCGGCCACTGAATGAGGGGTGGGGTGTACCCGTTCAGCCCGCGTCGCGAGGATTCGCCGAAACGACCGGGCACCGGGACGACTCACCTCGCGGGTCGCTGAAACGGTATACATTAAGAGCAATCGTGCAGCGGGCAGTCCGCGAAGGAGTCGGAATGGAAAGCACCTCACTCAACCGCCGCGCATTGGTTCGTTTTCGGACCGTATTCCGGGATCCGTTGGGTCTCGGCTAGGTTAATCGAGGAAGGGCCTGCAAGGGCACTTCGAGCACTTAGGGAAGGGTTTGATGAAAAACTGCTCATTGAAGTGGCGACCGGGGGTTAGGACAGCAGTCCTGGCGATGGTACTCGGGTTGCTGGCCGCCGGTGCGGGGGCGACTACGCTGGCGGACATCTATGCCGCTGCGGACCGGATCAACCAACAGGCGAGGGAGTCCCAAGCGAAGGTGGACGACCTGACATCGGAGACCCGGGATCTGTACCAGGACTACAAGATCGTCCTGGCGGAGATAGAGAATCTCCGGATCTACAACCGCCAACTCGAACGCCAAGTGGCCGCACAGGAGGCCCAGATTGCCGAGATCACCGAGAACATGGGCAAGGTCTCGGACATCCAGCGCGATGTCGTGCCGCTGATGGATCGCATGGTGATCGGTCTCGAGCAGTTGATTGACAACGACATGCCGTTCTTCATGACCGAGCGGCGAGATCGTCTCGAGAACCTTCGCGATGTCCTGGACAACCCGGATGTCGCGGTGTCGGAACAGTTTGCCGCGGTCCTCAATGCCTACCAGATCGAGAACGACTTCGGCCGGTCGATGAGCGCCTATACAGACGAAATCGAAGTGGGGGGCACGCATCGTGTCGTCGAGGTGCTGCAGGTGGGACGCGTGGCCTTGATGTAC
>JAPPKV010000510.1 GCA_028819775.1 Gammaproteobacteria bacterium
CGTCAAGCCGTTCGATGGAGTGGACATGTGGCCGGCGCTGAAGGACGGAACGGCAGCTGCCCGCGGTGAGACCGTAATCGGCGTGGACGGCAACTACGCGATCTTTCGCGACGGCTGGAAACTAGTCGAATTTACTCCCCGCAATTCAGATCAAACGACGATGCACCTTTACCGGATCGAGGATGACCCCAGCGAAGAGCACGATCTGATCGAGGTCAAACCGGAGCTAGCGGCTGAGTTGCTGGCACGAATTCGTTCGATACCACGACCGCCGTCTGTGAGCCAGGATGTCCAGCCGCGCGGCCCAAGGCCTGGCGCGCCAGCGAAAGGAGCGCCCAAGGCGAAGAAGGGCCGTGGCGGCCGCGGAGCGCGAGACCCGCTGGCCGGATGGCCCGCCGAGACGCGTGAGCCGTGGATCGACACGGCGCTGCGCGATTGAGGAGAGTCAGGGCTCTGGAGTGGTGCCGGTGGTCCGCAATCTGGTCCTTGGCCCGACTCTGGCGCTAGCTCTGGCCTTGACAGCTCCGATGCGCGACCAGTAGATGGCCCCCAGGAACATGGGGCAGTGCTCGCACTACGCGTAGATCTGGCCGTTCTTGGCGATCACGTTGGTGGTCAGTCCAGCACGACTCGCACGACATCATGCCACGGAAGCGCGGTCGCCGGCTCCGGGCGCGGGTCCGGATGAGGTGGATGGTCCGGCTCGAACGGACACGCGGGACGCGCCTGGCAGATCGACCAGGGGCGTGGCCGCCAGCTACTCGGCCCGCAGCGCGGTCATGGGATCGATCCGCGCGGCGCGGCGCGCGGGAACGTAGCCGGCGGCTAGGCCGGCAGTGAGGATCACGGCCACGGCGCTCCCCCACGTCGCCAAGTCGAAGCCACCCACCCCGAACAGCAGCGAGGACAGCGCCCGCGTCAGGGCCACGGCTCCGAGCGTCCCGATGCCGATGCCCATCGCCGCCGGTAGGAGCGCCGTGCGCATCGTGAGGAAGATGACCCGTGCCGGCCCGGCCCCTAGGGCCGAGCGGATGGCGAGCTCCAGCCGGCGCTGGGCGACCGCCTGCGTGATCACGCTGTAGATGCCGGCGGTCACCAGCACGAGTGCAAGCGTCCCGAACAGGGTGATCAAGAGGGTGCCGGCGCGCCGCTCGGCCTGCGAAGCGGCGATGACTCCGTCCATCGAGCGGACGTCCGTCACGAAGGCGTGCGGGTCAATTTCATGGATGCGGGCCCTCACCTCGGCCGCCTGGCCCATCGGATCGCCCGCCGTCCTCGCGACGAGGGTGATTGCGGCTTGCGGGTAGAGACCTTGGGGGAGGTAGACGTCGTCGGTCGGCGGCGCCTCCAGACCTCCGTATCGGACGTCGCCGACGACCCCGACCACCGTCATCCACCATTCCGGAGCGCCGATCAGCGAGCCGATGCGCTTGCCGAGCGGATCCTGTCCCGGCCAGTAGCGTCGCGCGAACGACTCGCTGACGAGAATGGTCCGGTTGTACCCCCGCTCGCCCACCTCGTCCCGCGGCTCGAACTCCCGGCCGGAGACGATCGGGATCTGCATCGTATCGAGGTAGCCCGGGCTGACGACGCGCAAGCGGTAGATCGGCGCCTCGGTGCCGGGAGGTGGTACGTACCCCTCGATGACCCCGGACCCGAAGAACCCGCCGGCGCTCATCGGCACACCCTGGACCACCGCCGCACCGGTGATCGACGGCAGGGAACGAACCGCGTCGATCACCTCACGGGCGAAGACGGCGTTGTGGCCCCAGTCGAACTTGTTCTCGGGCAGCGACACCGTCATCGTCAGGAGGTTGGCGGAATTGAACCCCGTCTCCATCCCCGCGGCGCGCAGCGCGCTGCGAACGAGCAACCCCGCGCCCACCAGCAGGACCATCGTCAACGCCACCTCGGCTGCGACCAGGATCCCGACGAGGCGTCTCCGCGACCCCTCGGACGCCGAGCCGCGTGCATCGCGGCCGGTCAGCCGCACGCCCTCGGACGTCGCGGCACGTAGCGCCGGCGCGACACCGGTGATGGACGCGGTCACGCCGGCGCTGATCAGGGCGAACCCGAGGACGGTCGGATTGATTGCCATCTCCTGCAGCGCCGGGAGGCCCTGCGGAAGCCACGGCCGCGCCAGCGCGACGGACCATGCGGCGAGGACGACGCCGACGACACCCGCGCCGAGCGCGAGCATCGCCGCTTCGATCAGGAACTGCCGCACGACCCGACGGTGATCCGCGCCGAGGGCGGTACGGACTGCCACCTCGCGGCGTCGCGCGATTCCGCGCGCGAGCAGGAGCGTCGCGACGTTGGCGCAGGCGATGAGCAGCAGCAGGCCGGCACCGACGGAAAGCAGTGCGATACCGTCCCGCGCCCCCGCCGGCGTCAGCTCGCGCAAGGGCACCACGCGAACCGCCCAGCCCCGATGTTTCTCCGGGTGCTCTGCGGCCTGACGGCTGGCGATGGCGTCCATCTCGGCCTGCGCTCGGGCGACGGTCACACCCGGCCGCAGCTTCGCGACGACGTTTATCGTCCGGTCCTCGGCCTCGCGGGTGTCGGTCGGCGTGATGAACATCGGCAGCCAGAAATCGATCGTGTCGACGACCGTGGCCACCCCGAGCTCGAAGTCGGCCTCGATGAAGGGAAACCGGACCGGGGCCGCCGCCACGCCGAGCACCGTGAACCGGGTCGGCCCTACGCGGGAGAGATCGCGGACGTGGAGATCGACCGTCCCGCCGACCAGCGCCTGGTCGCCATCGAAGAGGCGGCGCCACACGTCTCGACCGAGCACCGCAGCGCCGACTCCGCGATCGCCGGCTTCGAAGGCGCGCCCCTCGAGGGGCACGCCGAACACCTCGAAGAACTCCGGCGTCGCTTGGAGCCCGCTAAGCCGATGGCTGCGCGCCCCGTCGATCACGTCCACCGACATCCACCGGTAGCCGGCGACCGCATCGAACGACGTCGCATGCAGCCGCCAATCGGCCAGCGTCCCGGCGGCGGCGCGTGTGAACGGAAAATTGTCCAGTTGCCGGACGCTCCGCAACGCCACCAGACGTTCGCCGTCGGGATAGGAGAGCGGGCGGAGCAGCAGTGTCTCGCCGACGCTGAAGACCGCCGTCGTCGCGCCGATCCCGAGGGCGAGGACGAGCACGGCGGCGGCGGCGAAACCGCGGTTGTGTCGAAAGTAGCGCAGGCTGCTGCGCAGGTCTTGCCTGAGTGAGTCCATGGAAACGGCTCAAGCGGCGGCGGGCGACGGGCGGCGCTAATACCCATCGTATCAGGCAGTTGGCTGTCGGCACCTTGGGGGCGCGGCGTAGCCGACCGGCTAGCCGGGACGGGCTATTTCGCTATCGCGCCAGACCTACTCACCGGCATAGGCATCGAGGGCCGGACACCCAGTGACCGGCAGGAAGCGGTCCGGCTGATTTGGGGACTGAGAATCGAAGATGTCTCGCACCGGCTGACCGCGGTTGGGCGGTTCGGAGCGGGGCTACCGGTCTCGAACTGCAATCTTGGAGTGATCGGGTTCTGCTGGGGCGGCGGCACGGCCTTTGCACACGTAGGCTACAAGCTGAGCCTGGCAGACGTAGTGGTCTACTACGGGATATCTCCGGACAAGCGTGCGATCTCGCGCATCACGGCACCGGTGGCGGGATTCTACGGGTCGGAAGATGTGCGTGAGAACGCTACGATCCCAGCGACCGAAGCGGAGATGCAGCGGGTAGGCTTGCAGTTTGACAAGCGCATCTGCGCAGGTGCCGGACACGGCGTGCTACGCCAGCAGTCGGGCAGGGCAGGTGCCAATTGAAGGTTGCCGAATCAGCATCGTCGGCCACTCTAGCGTTCTTCCGGATACACTTGGAGCCGAGGTGATGCCGTCCGTTGTGAGCGGTGCAATGGTCACGCAGCAGGAGCCCGAGCAATGAAGGCAGTCTGGACACTCCTACTTGCGGCTGCAGCGGTCCCGCTTGCCGCTCAGGAATCTCCCTGCCCGACAGATGTTTTCTTGGATGTCGGGCGATTCCCTGGGGCCGGGGACGACTACCCCAAGCCCCGCATCGAAGTCGAATGCGAGGAGGATACGCTGGTCGTCCGGAGCAACGGGATTCCGCATTACGAGTTCATCCAGATAACCCCCAACCCGCTCCTAGAGACCAATCGCGAATACCGCTTCCCGCTCAAGCCGGAAGTGGCCGAGGAGCCGACGCCGATCCCGCTACTCGGCACGGTAGGCGTCGCGATCAATAGCATCCCGTTCTTCGGTCCGAACGAGGGTGGCGTGCCCTATCCGGGCTTCGGGGATCCGGTCTACAACTCCATCATGGATGCCTGCATGGGCCACACGGCTCGGGAGTACCACTACCACGCGCTCGTCCAAGCCTGCTTGGCGGCCGACATCAAGCCCGGCGAGCCTTCGCCGATTCTTGCCTACGCCGCTGACGGCTTCCCGGTATATGGTCCGTATGGCTGTGTTGACGAAGATTGCACAAGCGTTGTGAAGGCGAAGAGCAGTTGGAAGAAGCTGCGGGATCCGGAAATCGACGCGTGGGATGCGTTTCGCTACGAGCCCCGGGAGGGGCCGGAGTACTTGGATCGCTGCAACGGGCACGGCGGGCACGATCACGGCGGGCACCACCATGGCGGGGAATATCACTATCACGTCACCGAGAGTTGGCCATATATCTTGGGCTGCTTCTCGGGCACACCCTCGCCCGACGCCGGTCGTGAAGCAGCACCTGATGTCTCTCAAGGCGGGCCACGCAGGGGGCCTCCGCCGCCCGACCAGCCGCCCAGCCCGGCACAGGTCGCGTTAGCAGCTGAGCGCCTTGGCATCGACACGCAGTCGCTGGCAAAGGCGTTGCGCTTGACCGACGGACGTGTCGATCCGATGAACTTTGCCGCGTCGGCGCGGGCGCTAGGAATCGAACTCGGCGCGTTGCGAGAGGCCCTGGACCTGCCTGCGCGCCGACGCGGCCCGGGTGGACCGCCGCCGGCCCGGCCGCCGGCTGGGGGAGAAGAGCCGCCGTGCCGGTTCCGCTGCGGAACAAGTGATCCCGACGCGGTCGGTTGCGGGCTGACACGCGATTACAAGGTCGTTTGCACCCGGCCATGTGACAACAACAAGTGCGGCTGACCGTTCGGCGCACTTCACTTCGTCACGGCGCATTAGATTGAAGCTCACGCGAATCAGTACGGGACGAAGTCACCCCCCCCGAGCGCTCGCTCTGGCAGTTGACATCGCCCACCAATATCATCCGTGCGCGCTCGAGCAGTTCAATGGCTTGCCCTCTCGAAACCGTCGGGTAGTCATCGAGAAAGTCGTCGAGGCAGTCGCCCGCTTCGAGATGGTCCATCAGTATCTGGACCGGAACCCTCGTACCCGAGAACACGGGAGCCCCGCACAGGATTTTCGGGTTCCTTTCTATGAGTTCGTCACTCATCGTTGTTTCCGCCCGAGCCGGTCGATTCCTAGAGGTCAGCGGTCTCGCCCCGCCTCCGTGTGAGTCTAGCTCTAACGATAGCCCCTGCCGATATGCACCCACATCTCGGCTGAGTCTCTCCGCACAAGGGCATTGTCGGTGCCGGATTCATCGACCACCGTTTCCAACCGTAGTACGATGCCCACACTACAAGCGGGTGTAGCTGCGAGAAAGAGGAAGCAATGAAGTTGGTGAATGCAATGCCAGCCTCGTGCCTGACCATCGCCATGCTCGCCGCATGCGGAGGCGGGGCACAGCCTCCTCAGACCGGCGAGGGGAGCCTGTCGATCCGCTCACTGAGCGCTGCCGACTACGTTGAGAAGATTCACGGCGGTTGGCTCGGTGAGGCGGTCGGGAGCGCTCTGGGGATGAGCGTTCAGAGGATGCACAAGCAGGACCTCAAGTCGTTCCTAACCGATTTGGGGCAGTGGCCGCTTACCGACTACATCAAGACATTGCGGCCTAGCCTAAATCCAGACCGCGAGCAATGGTACACGGTGGATCATTGGGGTCCGGCTGGGTTCGGTCCCGACGACGACACGCTCT
>JAPPKV010000095.1 GCA_028819775.1 Gammaproteobacteria bacterium
TCACGGATTCGAATTCCTTTTCCTTGCCGGCGGCGACGTTCAACCTTGCGAGTAGGGCAATCATGTATGGGCTCTTCCAAATCGACGAGAGGGTGCGGCAGCATAACCCGACCGCGCCAGTGACCGGAAGGAATGCACCGAGACAAGCTCCTCACGCTGCTGGCCGGCTACGCCGACCGGTATCCTGACGAAGACACTACCCGGCGGTTTCGAACGTTCGTCGAGGGCCAGCCGCGCTGTTTCGAACGGGACTGCTGGGACGACGGGCACGTCACCGGTTCCGCGGTTGTCCTCGACAGCGCCGGGACCTCGATGCTGATGACCCACCACGCCAAGCTCGGCCGCTGGCTGCAACTCGGCGGCCACGCCGACGGCGACCCCGACCCGCTGGCGGTGGCCTGCCGGGAAGCCACGGAGGAGTCGGGCCTGTCGGTTGTGCCGATCCAAGACGAGATCCTAGATCTCGACATCCACACGATTCCGCCCCGTGGCCCGGACCCGGCCCACTTTCACTACGACGTCCGGTTCCTGCTCAAAGCCGAACGGCCGGGGTCACTCCAAGTGACGCACGAGTCGCTGGCATTGCGTTGGGTGCCCTTGGGTAACATCGAGGCCGTGACGAACGAAGAATCGGTACTTCGGATGGTGAGGAAGTCTTTGGGCCGGAAGGTGCTGACACCGTCGAGGAACAGTGAGTAACACCGGATCGAACGAGGAGATGGATGTATGGCTGACGTACAGCGATGCGAGACCTGCGTTTACTGGCGGCGGTCAAGCGGGCGGCACCGCGGACCACCCAATCCTGGCAACTGCCATCGGTTTCCACCGGTGGTCGTTGGCAAACAGTATAGGTACCAGGGGCGACCGGAAACGAGCGCAACGGATTGGTGCGGTGAGTGGAGACCTGCGGAAGACCAGGCCAACCGTCAGGGCTCCTAACCCACGTAGATTTGGTCTCTATGCCATTCGAGGAATTCGGGAGCGGGCCGGTCCTCCGGCTGGGTGGGGATACTCATGAGCGGCTTGCCCGAGAAGCCGTAGTAGATGCGACCATTCCCGAAGTCGTCTCGGAGCTTTGGGCTCACGACGAAACGAAGGTTGGGATCCACCGTAACGTAGCCATCGTCGAATAGCCGATGGATATCTGCACGCAACAGGAGTCCGTTTCGTGTTTGGTTTGGACCCTTTGCCCGGTGGGCGCGTATGTGTGCCGCTTCAAGGACGGATAGGCTTCGCTCGCCTGTGACAGCACACCTTCGCTCGTAGGCATCTGTTACGAGGGTTCGGAACGTACCTTGACCGAGCCGCGCTTGGGTGAGGAACTCTTTACCAAACAGAGGCTCTTCGACGACCGCCGCGATTTCCTTCCTAGCTAGTTGATCTCGTACACGACGCCACAACGTTGCACCGCTCGGCGTTTCGGTATTGTAGGTATAGCCGCGTTGGACGTTGCGCGGCCAATCCTTAGGTATCGGAATCCAATCGTCCTCTTCGAAGAAGAAAGGACTCGTCAGCAGGTTGCACCCGATCAGGTCGGCAGTTGACTGGGGAGTCTTGCGGTACTTTTCGACTCGCTGTACCAACTCCGGCATGGTCGAAACACCGTTCTTCTCGCCAAACGCGTGCCAGGCAAGGAATGATGGCATTGCAGTAAATCTGACGAAAAAACCGCCGCCAACTATGTAGTTTCGCGGAGAGTGGAGCTTGAACAGGAACGGCCAACCGGCTTCCATGCGGCGTGGTGCTCGCCAGCTTGGCTGCCAGAAGTTGACCTCCTCGAATCCCCGACGGCGAAGGTTCTCGAACCAGTCGCTGTCAGTTATCCCTACCCAATACTGCATGTCAGCCTGCCAGCGGATACTCCCGCACCAACGTGTCGGCTGGAAGATTCCACTCGGTCGACAGAGCCCGGATCATCGACAGCGTTAGCGGACGTCGACGCCTCAGTACCTCGGAAGCATGGGGTTGGGAGCCGATCAGGATGGCGAAATCCCTCTGCTTCCATCCATTGGCTTCCATCACGTGTCCGATGGCCGAAATTGGATCGGGATCTTGAATTGGCCAATGGGAATCTTCGTAGGCCTCGACCAGCGTGACGAGAACATTCAGCTTGTCGCCTTCGGGGGTGTCGGGTCGGGAGCCCATCAAACGGTCGATCTCGCCAAGGGCGGCATCGTAATCGTCCTCCGTCTTTATCGGTCTTATGTCCATTCTGATCTCCTACACACTTGAGGCGTCGACTTGGTCGTATTCGGCATGGGTTCCGATGAACCTTACAAAGCCGATGCGCCAGGGGTAGTCGAAACGCACTATTAGTCGATATTTGTTCCCACCTATGTTGAATACAATCCGATCACCACCAACGATGCTGGCGTTCCCATAGGTCGCCTTAACGTCCTGAGGCGAAGTCCAATCGGCCTTGGACGCGATCGCGAACCACGACTTCAGCGGTTGCTCTGCGTCATGTTCCTGTTCCCAGAACAATCGCAGCGTTCGCTTGGCGACAATCCGCATCGACGGGAGAGTAAGGCATCCCGAATAGGGATGCAATGCTCTCCGCCTACGTCCTCGTCAGACATCCTGTCACGGTGACAGCGGGGACGTGTTAATGCTCAGATCTCCTGACCCAACCCCGCACACGTCGCCAGGTTCGGCCCACGCCTCCGCTCTTGATGAACTCCTCCGTCAACGTGCCGCGATCGGTCGAGAAGTTGCGCCAGAGCGCGTCCACGTAGGGTCGGCTCGACGTCGACAGCGTGCGGTAGAAGCCGTCGCGGTTGATGTCGCCGAGCGCTTCCCGGTAGTGGTCGAGAACATGGCGGTTGACGAGGGATCCGGCGACACGGACGGTGGAAAGCGTCCCGGTGCCGACCTTGCCGATCTTCTCCAGGGTCCCGAGTGTCATCAGTCCCGAGATCGCCAGGGGGCTCACGCCTTCGCCCTTGGCGGTCGCCCGGATGCGCTCCCAAAGGCGATCCAAGTCCTCCTTGGGCAATACCACCGAAGGATCGATCTCCGCGACCGACTCCCGGGTTTGGCGGATGGTCTCCTTCAGCCCCTCCACCGACAGGGGTGGCGTATCGAGTGACTGGGCGGTCTTCTGACTGGCCGAGGCGACCGCCTCCAGGAGATCGTCGGCTTGCCGAATGGCGCTGGCATCCTCGATGACCCCGCGCGCTTCGAGATCCTCTGCCAGCTCCTTTAAGTAGGCCTTGGAGCCGTAGGCGATGTCGCCGACGAGGGCGAGCAGCAGCATGGGAGAGACGTGGAACGTGGCCAGCGTCGCGAGATCGACGAAGTTGCCGACCGTCTTTCTTGCCACGAAGTTGTCGACGCGCGGCGGGCTGGGACGGTGTTCGGGATCGACGCCAGCCATGTCTTCCGCCATGAAGTCGAGCATCTGGCCGATGAAGACTTGGTAGGTCTTCGCGTTGCGGAACGACTGGGGTACGAGCAGCACCGCGGATTCGCGCAATGTTCCGCCGACCACGCCGGCGGTGCCGCGGATGGCCCTCTCCGGCAATGACAGACCATACAGCAGGTAGTCGCGGATGTTCGACGGACTGGGCACCTCGTCGGACTCGGCCAACTCCTTCCCGCGCGTGTCTTCGTCCATCGGCTGCCCTAGTCGGTGGATTCGCGGTAGCCGGTGGCCAGCGACGTCTCGAAGCGAGCGAACGCCGCGTCCAGCATGGCCAAGCGCTCGGTTTTCGTGTCATCCGGCAGGAAGGAGTGCGCCAGGCAGTCACGGGAGATCGTCTTGATGTCGTCGTAGCCGAGGTCGTAGCGCTCCACGGCCTTGACGTATTCCATCGTCAGGTTCGAGCGGCTGACGCCCTCGTCGTCAGTGGTGAGGCATACGGGCACGCCGGCGCGGCGGTAGAGTTCGAAGGGATGCTTATCGTCGCGCACGCCCAGGATGCTCTCGTTGCTGGTCAGGTTGATCTCGACGAGAATCTCCTCGTTGCGCATCTGCTCGAGCAAGCCCACAAGGTCCCGCTCCCAGGCAATCGAGATGCCGTGGCCGATGCGCCGGGAATGGCCCTCGTCGATGCTGCGCCGGATGCGGTCCCACATCGACGCCACCGGCGCGTAGCGCAGGGTCAGTTCGCCCGCATGCAATGTGATGGCGGGTTTGTCGAAGCGCTCCCAGAGAAAGTCGAGGATCTTCACCTGGTCGTCGAACTGGCGGCGGGAGGCCGGGTGATCCTCGGGGGCGACGATGTTCAGACCCACGACGCGTTCGTCCGACTTCATGGCCGTGAACGTAACGATGGCGTTGCGGAAGAACCGCTCCGTCGGGCCGGTGCGCAGCAGCGAGCCGATGTAGGCGACGGCGGTTTTCGTTTCGGGCTCTCCCAGGGCCGGCGATATGCCGAGTTCCCGGGACGCTTCGGCCTCGAGTCCGTCGATGTATTCGGTGAAAGAGCGACCGATCGCCGGGTCTTCGATGAGGGCTTCGAACGGGGCTAGGCTGCCGGGCAGGTCGCCGAGGTCAAGTTCGTGGAAGATCTCGTAGAACCGTCCCCATGTGGCCCCCGGCACCGGGGTCATCATCAGTTCCACGTAGTTGACGTTTTGGTAGCGGTTGCGGCGGATGATCTCCGCGAGAACCTGGGCCTGGGTCCGGCGGGCGGAACCCAACCGCGAGAACGTCTGGAAAAAGTGGTGGTGGCCGTCGCCGGTGTTCGGATACCAGCCGCGCATGCTGACGGTCTCGAAGAACGCCTTCAGCATGGCCGAATCGGCTTCCAACTGGTCGAGGCTGACGGTGTGTTCTTCTTCGCTGGCGGTGAACCCCTTGCTCCTCGGGTCGTAGCGGAGGCCCTTCACCCGGGCCTCGTCGATCACGTAGTCGCTGTAGACGGCGCCGCCCGCGTGATTGTGCAGGTCCGCGCCCTTGGGAAAACGCCGGAGGAACGCGATCAGTTCCGGTCGTGTTCGCTTGGCCAGTTCGAAACGTTCGGCCGGCGTGCCGGCGTCGGGATGCCAGAACAACCGGTCGTCATTAGCCTTGGCGGGCAGGCTCGGTATCACGATGGCGCACGCGACGACTGTCGCCGTGACAAGCCGCATTCCTCAAACCTCCCGGTAGACCCGGCCGCGTCGGCGAACCGGTTCGAGCAGCGACAGGTCGCCGGACGGCACTTCGTAGCCTTCGGGAAAAGGCGGCCTTGCACCCACGCCGATCGCCTCGAGGACCCGGTCGTCCCGGTAGTAGCAGGTGGCGGTCTGCAACGCGAGGGTGCGCAGGAACTGGGGTTCGCGCTCGCGGATGGCGTCGACGAGGGCCTTGCGGGTTGCCCGGTCCAGGGATGCGAAGGCTTCACCTTGGGATTCGAAGGCTTCGGTTTCGAGCTGGTCCAACTCGGCGCGCAGGCCGTCGAGCGTGTGGCTCTCGTTTTCGCGAATGTAGCCAAGCACGTCGACATCCGCGGCGCTTGGCCTCTTTCGGTCCTCGCTCGCCGGGATGATCAGGTCCAGCACGATGGCCAGGATGCGCCGTTGATCGTCGCTCAATGGGTTGTCAGTGCCGATGATTTGGGTCTGGGTCATGGCTGGTTGTACGCTCGTCGGCTGGCAAATCTCGCGTCCTGCCGCGTCTCATCGTTTCTGCGGTGGTGCAGCTTGAGGGTGCGGAAGTAGACTTTCAAGGCGTCGGAGGAGTGCGGTGGATTCTGAGTGGGATCCTGACAAGTGGCGTATGAAGAAGGATGAGTTGCGAAAGGACTATCCCGCGAGTCTCATCAAATCGGGGATTCGGGGGAAATACGCGGATCGGTACGCCGCCGGCACCAACGTGGTCCTCATCGACCCCGACCTTCGAGAGCACTTCCGTGACTCGAAGGCCGTCAATCGTGCCCTTCGCCGCTACCTGCAGTCGGGTGCCTCCCAAGCGTAACGTCGCCCGTCAGTCGAACAAATCCGCCAAGCGTCGCTTCATCGAATCGGCGATGTAGAGCGCCACGGCTTGGATCGTGGTGGTCGGGTTCACGCCGCCGGAGGTCACGAAGACGCTGCCGTCGA
>JAPPKV010000297.1:0-3384 GCA_028819775.1 Gammaproteobacteria bacterium
CCGACAGGACCTGGTCGAAGACGCGGGTCTTGTAGCCGTTGGACGACTTGATCGTGTTGCCGTGCATGGGATCGCAGGCCCAGACGACGTGCCGGCCCTCGCCGGCGACGGCACGCACGAGGGGCGGCAGCTTGGCCTCGATCGCCCCGTGGCCCATGCGCGTGATGACCGTGAGCTTGCCCGGCTCGTTCCTCGGATTGAGCCGGTCGATGAGGCGGAGCAGATCGTCCGGCTCCAGCGTGGGGCCTGCCTTGAGCCCGAGCGGATTGCCGACGCCGCTCAGGAAGTCGACATGCGCGCCGTCCGCCTGGCGCGTTCGATCGCCGATCCAGAGCATGTGCGCCGAGCAGTCGTACCAGCCGCCGGTGGTGGAATCGATGCGGGTCAGCGCCTGCTCGTATTCCAGGAGCAGGGCTTCGTGGGAGGTATAGAACTCGGTCTCTCGAATCTGCGGCGAGGTCTCCTCGGTGAGCCCGCACGCCGCCATGAAATCGAGGGTCTCGCCGATCTGATTGGCCAGCGCCTCGTAGCGCGCACCCTGCGTGCTCTCGGCGACGAAGCCGAGGTTCCAGCGGTGCACGGCGTGGAGGTCCGCATAGCCGCCCTGGGCCAGCGCGCGCAGCAGGTTGAGCGTCGACGCGGACTGGCTGTAGGCGCGGAGCAGACGCTGCGGTTCCGGCGTGCGCTCCTCCTCGCCGAAGGCCATGCCGTTGATCATGTCGCCACGGTAGGCGGGGAGAGTGATGCCGTCCACGGTCTCCGTGTCCGCCGAGCGGGGCTTGGCGAACTGGCCTGCGAGGCGCCCCACCTTCACCACCGGGAGCTTCGCACCGTATGTCAGCACCACCGCCATCTGCAGCAGGACGCGGAAGGTGTCCCTCACGGTGTCCGGATGGAACTCGGCGAAGCTCTCGGCGCAGTCGCCGCCCTGCAGCAGGAAGGCCCTGCCCTCGCAGACCCGCGCCAGGCGCTCCCGCAGCCTGCGCGCCTCGCCGGCGAACACCAGTGGGGGCGAGGTCTCCAGGCGCTCTCTGGCCGAGGCGAGCGCGGCCGCGTCGGGCCACGTCGGCTGCTGCTTGATCGGCAGCCCGCGCCAGCGGCCGGGATTCCACGTGCCGGGCATGTCGTTCTCCCGCGGATTTTATCTCGTTGTGGCCGTGCTATACGCCCGAACCGCCCGTCTTGCCAGCATTTTCCACAGCCTCGGCGATGCCCGCTGCAAGCCGGTCAAATTCAGGCGGCCCGGGTGGCAGTTTCCGGCACCGGCTCGTACATGGTGACGAACTCTTCCGCCGCGGTCGGGTGTACCGCCATGGTAGCGTCGAACTGAGCCTTGGTCGCCCCTGCCTTGACGGCGATCCCGAGCAGCTGCACCGCCTCACCCGCGCCCTCCCCCACCATGTGGCAGCCGACCACGCGGTCGGAGGCGCGCTCGACGACGAGCTTCATGAAGACGGTCTCCTCCCGCCCGGTGAGCGTGTGCTTGAGCGGGCGGAAGCGGGTCTTGTAGATGTCCAGCGAGGGGAAGGCCTGGCGGGCCTCCTCCTCGGTCAGCCCCACCGTGCCGAGCTCGGGCGTGGTGAAGACGGCCGTCGCGACATCGCGGTGGTCGGGCGTCTGCGGGTTGTCGTTGTAGAGGGTCTCCGCGATGCAGCGGCCCTCGTGGATCGCCACGGGCGTCAGGTTGATGCGGTCGGTGACATCGCCCACGGCGTAGATGCCGGCCACGCCCGTGTGCGAGCTGGCGTCGACCGGGATGGCCCCGCCCCCGGTGGTCTCGACGCCCGCGCTCTCCAGCCCGAGGCCGGCGACGTTGGGCCTGCGTCCGGTGGCGAACAGCACCTGGTCCGCCTCGATGACCTCGCCCGCCGTGGTCGCGACCGCGATGGCGGAGCCCTCGCGGGCAAGGGCCGTCGCGTTGACGTTGAGGCGCAGATCGACCCCGCCCTTTCGCATCTCCTCGGAGAGCACCTCGCGCAGGTCCCGGTCGAAGCCGCGCAGCGGCAGCTCGCCCCGGTAGAGCTGGGTCACCTGCGCGCCGAGACCCTGCATGATGCAGGCGAACTCGCAGGCGATGTAGCCGCCGCCCACAATCACCAAGCGCTCGGGCAGCGACGGCAGGTCGAACATCTCGTCCGAGCTGATGGCGAGTTCGATGCCGGGGATGTCGGGCATCGTCGGCCGGCCGCCGGTCGCGATCACGATGGTCTCGGCGCGGTGCGTCCCATCCCCCACGGCAACCGTGTGAGCGTCCAGCAGGCGGCCGGTGCCGCGGATATGCGTGGCCCCGGCGTTGCGCAGCAGGCGCTCGTAGATGCCTTCCAGCCGGTCGAGCTCCGCCGACTTGGCCTGCACCATCGCCGGCCAGTCGAAGGCGGGCTCGCCCACGGTCCAGCCGTAGCCCGCGGCGTCCTCGAAGTCGTGGCTGAAGTGCGAGGCGTAGACCAGAAGCTTCTTGGGGATGCAGCCGCGGTGGACACAGGTTCCGCCGAGCCGGTCGTTCTCGACCACCGCAGCCTTCGCGCCATAGCCGGCCGCCCGGCGGGCGCAGGCCACGCCGCCCGAGCCGCCGCCGATCACAAGGAGATCGAAATCTGCCATCGCTCGCTCTCTTGTTCGGTTCCCTCAGTCACCGGGCGCTCGATATTCTGGCCGAGCGCTGGGACGGGCCTTCCAGGCCTGCGGCCCGGTTCCCAACTGTTCGCGTCGGGGCTGGTGCATATACGGTTTCGCGGCGAAATGCACCGGGAGGGCGGGAGGTGATAAACCCAGCGGCATTATGTCATCCCTGCCAAATCAAAACCTTAGTTCGTTCAGCCGCCCCTCAGGGAGGCTTTGATTCCTTTAAGGAAGTTCGCGCGCTGTCCATCCCTAGTCTCGGGGTGTCGACGTCATGAGCGCGCCGGTGAAGTGACGGCCTGGAGACCTCGGATGACGCTCCTGGCGAAGGAGAGGCAGCCGGGCCGCGAGAAGGGCACGGCACCTACCCCTAACCCATCTTCGGGTAGGTCTCGTTCCCCCAGGTATGCTGTTCGCGGATGTAGGGCAGCGGGTATTGCGGGTTGTCTGACTCGAACTCGCGGCCCAGCCGGTGCCCCTCGAACACCGATAGCTGGATGAAGCGTGGCGTGTGGCAATCGCCCACTTGGTAGACCGCCTGTACGTCGTTCTCGGACCACTCGTCCTTGCGCGCCTTGAGCGAGGCGAACAGCTCGCGCCTCGACTTGCGCGCCGTACAGAGGATCACGGTATCGCATTCCAGCGTCGTCGTTTCGGTGCCGCGGCGCCACCGCCCACCGCCGGTCCGGGGGGGAAGTTAGATAAGGGGGCTGTCGCGGGAGGCGGAGGCGATTTAGACCATGACTGTGTTTTTTTCGGCGAGGG
>JAPPKV010000297.1:3394-6025 GCA_028819775.1 Gammaproteobacteria bacterium
CCCTTTATACCTCCACCCGGGGGACGGTCAGTCGTTAGTAGTGCTCTCGTTCTCCCGTCCGCGGTGGGGCTGCCTGCCGCCCGCCCCCCCCCCCCACACGGCCTGTCCGGGGCGGAAGTTCGATACGGGGACTGTCGCGGTAGGCGTAGGCGATTTCGACCTTGACTGTGTTGTTGACGGCGAGGGATTCGATCCAGTGAAGCGGGTAACACTCGATATCCTGCTCGTGGAGAAGCCGCTGCAGGTTCGGCCCCTCGAGGGTGTTCTGGCAGAAGGGAGCGACTTCGTTGAACTGGGTGACGACGGAGACCTGCTTGCCTCTCTCTGCCATCATTTCCGCCATTGCGACGCCGGTGAAGTAGCCGTCGCCGTCCAGGATCACCACGCGGTCGCCGATGTCCTTTCCGTTCATCACCTGCTCGGGCGTACAGAACTGCGGCGTCTCGGCATCGGCGCCCTCGATCGGCCCGAAGCTGACGGCGTTGAGCCCATCGGTGACCCAGCGCGCGCCGACAGCGATCACGACCTTGTCGGCGCCGTACGTGAGAACGCTGTCGGCGGTCATGTCGTCCACGCCGGTATGGACCTCGACGGTCTTCAGCTTATCGAGCTGGGTCTGTCGGTAGCTGATGATGCGTCCCCATTCCGTGAGGCCCGGATAGCGCATGATTTGGCGAATGTGCCCGCCGATCTCGTCCTCGCGCTCGCGCAGGTGCACGTCATAGCCCCGCTCGCCGAGCACGCGGGCGCACTCCATCCCTGCGGGGCCGGCCCCCACAACGAGCACGGAACAGGGGTCCGCTGCTTTGTCGAACCGCTCAGGATGCCAGCCGCGCCGGTACTCCTCCATCGCCGTCGCGTTCTGGGTGCAGATGAGCGGCGCCTCCATGTTGAACTGGGAGACGCAAATGTTGCAGCCGATGCATTCGCGGATGTCGTCCGACCTGCCTTCCCGAATCTTGCGGGGAAGGAACGGATCGGCGATCGACGGCCGCGCGGCGCCGATCAGGTCCGCCTCGCCCGCGTGGATGATACGCACCATGTCGTCCGGGCTGGTGACCCGGCCCACACCGACCACAGGGACCTTCGCCACCTCTTTGACGGCCTTGGAGGCCCAGGTCTGATAGCCGGGCTCGAAGAAGCGCGAGGGGCCGGCGTCGTTGCCCCACTCCATGAAGTACGAAATCTTGATGTTCCAGAGATCGCACACGCCCTCGCGCGTGACCAGCTCCACGAACTTGAGTCCCTCCTCCAATTCCAGACCCATCGGGCCCAGCAAATTGTCGATGGCGATGCGCGTGCCGACGGCGACGCGGTCGCCCACGGCGCGCTTGAGCGCCGCCATGGTCTCCACCCAGAAGCGCGCGCGGTTCTCGAACGAGCCGCCCCAGCGGTCGGTGCGCTTGTTGTACATCGGCTGGAGGAACTGGGTCGGAAGCGAGGAATCCGAACCGATCACCTCCACGTAGTCGAAGCCTGCGTCCTCGGACCGCTTGGCGGCGTCGACATACATCTGGATGAGCTCGCGGATGTCGTCTTCGTCGCACTCATGGCAGTAGTTCTGGTAGGCCGTCTCCGACGGCATCTGGCTCGGCCCGCGCGATATCGCGAGGGTCTCGCGCACCGGCGCGTGCGCGCCGCCGTACCAGAGCTGAATGCCGGCCAGGGCGCCGTGCCGATGCACGCTCTCGGTCGTGTGCCGCAGATTGATGACGTCGCCCTCGTCCCAGATGCGCACGCTGACGTGTGGCGTGTCGTCGGTTTCCGGGCTGATCGCGCAGTACTCGACGCAGACGACGCCCCAGCCGCCCTCGGCCTTCATGGCTCGAAATGCGGCCTGGGCGCCGGGCCGGTGAGAGCCCGCGCCGTTGCAATGAGGAACCTGGAAGAAGCGATTGGGAGTCTGCTTGGGCCCGATGCGAACGGGCTCGAACAAGACATCGTACTTCGGATCAACCGTCATCGCCTTGTCCCCCAATGCATCGCGTACGTCTCACGCTATCGAAGCATGACGCAAGGCCAATAGGGATGCAAAATGCCGGCCGGGAGAGAGAGCGCTGGCACCGCTTCGACCGGTCGGGATGCTCACGTCTGCGCTCGGACGACGCTAGCGCGCGGACCTCTACGAAGGAGCTTGAACGATGGCCCGCTCGAACGACGATCTGAGCCAGCGTGACACCGCCGCAATTGCGGAGATCCAGAAGCTCCGCTTCAACCCGCTAGCGGCCCGCGGCGGCAGCGGCTCCTACCTCACCACCGAGGACGGCCGGCGCATCCTCGATCTTTCAGCGTCCGCAACTGCCGCGAGCCTCGGCTACGCGCACCCGGCTGTGACCGAGGCCGTGACCAAGGCGCTCACCGACATGGCGGGCGCGAGCCTCTTGATGTACCCGAACGAGTCAGCCACCGCGCTTGCCGAGGGGTTGCTCCAGGTCACGCCGGGCAGCGGCGAGCGGCGCGTCTGGTTCGGCCACTCCGGCTCGGACGCGAACGACGCCGCGGCGCGCGTGCTGGAAGCGGCAACCGGCCGCCCCCGCTTCATCTCGTTTATCGGCTCCTACCATGGCGGCGTCGCAGGCTCGATGGCGATCTCGGGCCACACCGCGATGACCCACACCCTGCCGAGGCCGG
>JAPPKV010000149.1:0-1691 GCA_028819775.1 Gammaproteobacteria bacterium
ACGGACGCCAGTACGTGGCGGTGAGCACCGGGTTCTCGGCAACCACCGGGAGCTTTCTCAGGATGACGCCGGAGATCAAGCCGAGCTTCGGGAACAACCTCTACGTATTCGCGTTGCCGGAGTCTTAGACACGCGGTCGGGTCGGGTAGTAGCGGCGCCCTCGAGTTCGACCTTCGGTCCGCGCAAACTGCACGCACCAAGTCCTCGAGCAACTCGTGGGTAGTATTCGGAACCGTGGAAAGCCCCTCTTTCGCCGGGCGGCTACCCGATCACCGCGAGCAGGCCGTGCCGCATGACAGCAACCGAGGTCGTGCTATCCCGTTTCATCGTTTCCTCCTCGGTGTGACCGCTCCGTCTTGAATGGTTTTCCAGCTCGCATGAGGAGTTTTCACAATCCCGGGGTAACTTCTCGGCAGCCAAAACGAAGGTGTAATCAGCCGATCAGCTTGACCGGCCCAAGGGAACCCAAGAGACCAACATGGCTGGAGAGTCCGGGCAAAATACGCATCCGAAGATCAGAACCGCCATAGCCGAAGTGCAATCGCATTGGCCGTGCCTCGCCTTGGGACCGAAATGCAAGACTGCCGCGCCGCGGCACCTAGCGAAGGTTGTCCTGGAGTATTGCGCACGACCGGCGAACCGCGACCGGCGAGGCGTCAAGCACTCCGTGGTGGCGGAGGTCTGCAGGACCTTGCGGCACATCAGGGCCGCCACGAAGCGCACTTCCCCCGGTGCACCCGGCGAGGTGGCGACCAAGGCTCGGAAGCTACTGAAGACGCTGTACCACGTCCACGACTTCGCGGAATACGCCACGCTCGCACGTCGCTTCGCGGGCGAAGTGCAGAAGTTCGGCAAACGGTCGGCACGCCTCAGGCCGGCATGTTCCGCGACGTCGGTCCTTCTAGGGTCCACCGAGTCGTACGGCGACGTATTTCTGGCGCGCGTCGCGTCGATCGCTGAGCTCATGTCCGTCGGCGCGAAGCTGCACCAATGCGTTGCCCATGGCGACGCGGCGGGTCGGGGTTACCACCAGAGACTCCGGCGTGGCGAGTCGGAATTCTGGCAATTGCACGCCCATCGTCCATTGGCACTCCTGGAGGTACGGGAAGAAGCCCCGAAACGACGGTTGATCGTCGAAGTGGGAACCCCCGACGACGACGCGCTGGACCTTCCGGCGGCCATTCTGAGGCGAGCGCTCGTCGAGCTGGATGCGTGCGGCGACGACGACTACGTTTTCCAACGGGTGGGTGCCTTCTGGTCCCTGCGGCACTCGCCCGAACCGGCGGCCAGCCTGGTCTTCGGGAACACCCGGCACCGGGTCTGGCGACATCCCGGGGAAATCGTCATCTGCACTGAGGCCGGGGAGAGTTCGACATGGTCGCGTTTCCAAAGGCAGCCCGCCGACGGGACGCCGCGACGGCGGCTACGCGGTAACGCGTCCATTGATAGGACCGGGGCGGCTAAGGACGGGATTCCGTACGAGTGGGTGCAATGGTGCTGGTCGCCCGATGCCCTTGATGTCCGGCGCCTATTGGACCTAGTGCTCGAGAATCCCCCGTTGTACCAAGTGCTCGCCGCTAGTGGCGGTCAGACTTCTCGCCGGGGGGGGCCGGGGCCCGCCGCAAGGGGGTGTGGGGGGGGGGGGGGGTGGGGTAACGCCCCCGCACCCCCCCCCCGCCCCGGGGGCGCGG
>JAPPKV010000149.1:1701-6014 GCA_028819775.1 Gammaproteobacteria bacterium
AACCAAGGGCGCGCCGCTTGGGGCGTTCAGACTTCTCGCCGGCGGGGGCCGGCCCCGCCCGAAAGTCGTTCTCCGCGTAGCGGAGGTTCGGATCACGACCCGTCACCCGCCCACGTCCCGTTGCACGAGGAGGCGAAACCTGGGGCAGCGGATCGGGGCGTGATCGAGCTCCGGAACGGCATGACCCTCGGATACGAGCTCAGGAACGGATGGTGGGTTGGTCAACTGGCGGAACGACCGGAGGTGATTTCACAGGGAAAAACGCGCGAAGATCTGATCGAGATGATTCTGGACGCCGAAGAACTGTGCGGTTCGGTCCAAAGGGAGCGGTTGCACGGCTCCCCCGACTCGCAGTCCAGCGGAACGCGGGCCAAAGGCAGGTTGGGAGATGGGACATGAGGGTACGCATCCACCGGGGAACCCAGGAGATCGGCGGCACCTGTATCGAACTGGAAGCGCAGGGATGCCGCATAGCGATCGACGTCGGGATGCCGCTTGATGTGGGGGACGCCGACCCCGACGGTCTGCTCCCGGCGGTGGCCGGCTTCCGCGAGCCCAGCGACGACCTCGCCGGCATCGTTATCTCGCACCCGCACCAGGATCACTATGGCCTCGCTCGACACGTGCGGGCGGATGTTCCCATCTACATCGGCGAGGCGGCGAACAACATACTCGCCGCTGCGGCCAGGTACGTCCCGGACGGCCATTGGTTCGCGAACGCGCAGTTCTACCGTGATCGGCGGTCGCTTTCCATCGGTACATTCACCATCACGCCCTACCTCGTGGATCACAGCGCGTTCGACGCGTACGCACTTCTCGTCGAGGCGGACGGTCGCCGGGTGTTCTACTCGGGCGACTTTCGCGCACACGGACGGAAGTCCGGACTGATGGAGCGCATCTTCGAAACGCCGCCGAAGGATATCGACGTCCTGATGATGGAGGGAACGACGATCGGCCGAACCGACAGCGCCGAGGGGGCGGAAACGGAGGCGGACCTCGAGCGGAAGTTCGCCGCAGCCTTCGAAGCCACGCCGGGTGCACACCTGGTCTGGACCTCCGCACAGAACATCGACCGCATCGTTACCGTCTTCCGCGCCGCGAAGCGAACCGGACGCCTCCTAGTCATCGACCTGTACACGGCTGTCGTGCTGGAGGCCACTGGGAAAGCGACGATCCCGCAGTCCTGGTGGGACGGCGTCCGCCTTTATGTCCCCTACCGCCAACGCATCCAGATCAAGAAACTCGGACTGTTCGACGACCTGCGGCACCATTCGGTGAACCGCGTCTACCCAGAAGACCTCGCGGCGATCCGGGAACGAGCCGTCGTGCTGTTCCGTCCACCGCTGATGGTCGACCGGGGCCTCGGCGGCATACTCGACGGGGCGCGGCTGACGTACTCGATGTGGCGAGGCTATCTGGAACATGCAGGCACCCGGCGCGTACTCGCGTGGCTGGGGGCCAATGGCATGCCATGGGACACGATACACACCTCCGGCCACGCGCCGCTGCTCGACCTCCAGCGCCTCACGACCGCACTGGCGCCCGACCGCCTAGTGCCGATCCACTCCTTCGAGACGGCACGGTTCAAGGACCACTTCGCGAATGTCGAATTGAAGGAAGACGGCGTTTGGTGGGATGTTTAGCATCAACGCGTTCAAAGGGAACCAGGGCCGAGCCGGCCTGGCTCGACGCCTAACTAACTAGGGGAGTTGGCGACTTGACTCAACGAATGACGTGAGGAGAAGGACCATGCAGGACAACGCACTACCCGGCTACGACCGGGCCCCTTCAAACAGTTTGACGAGATTATGCTCCGAAGGCGGATTGCTCAGGCCACTGATTGAACTCAACGGCGAGGGTGCCGCCAAACAACACGGTAACGTACCGCTGGACGTGCATTTCGACGCAACCAGGAGGTCCATGTCTATTGCGGGCACGCCAGGATCATCCGAGCCATCTTCACCGAGTTAATGCGAGCCGTGAAATTGGAATCAGACCATGACAATCACGGCGAATCCCTGTTCCGTAGTTGGGGAATCGACTCCGACGCTCGCTCTCTCACGGAAGCTCTACAGGCGTACCTGGAACACGTCGATGTCCGGTCGAAGACTACGGGCGAGGGCATGATACAAGCCCGATGGGCCCACTTGGGCCACGCAAAGACGCCACGCCTCCCGTGGACCACGATTGACCGGGAAGTGGCTTTCGGAAACCAAGAGGCGCTGCTCGAGCGGGCGGATGTCGATGTCGGCCCCGCACGCCGAGCCGTCCTCGCCATCGCGAAATCGCGCCCGCCGAACTGGAGCGAGCCCCGCAAAACTGCCGGGCGGCTCGACCAGCTGGCGGTAGACGGCGAGGGCAATCTGGTGCTTGTCGAAATCAAGGATGCCGCGAGCAACGCGGGCGTGTTCTACGCTCCTCTCCAACTCCTCAAGTACGTGTACGTCTGGAATGACGCGCTGAGAAGGTTGGCCGTTTGGCAGCAACTTCAGGCGCTCATCGATGCCCGTCATGACGTTGGATTGAGTCCCGATTTCCCGAAACTGACGGGCGGGGTTCGTGCGGCCGTCTGTTTTGGCAGCTTCCGCGAAAAAGCCAGCGCCGAAGTGAAACGTCGCTTCTACGAAGTACTAGGGGTTGTCAACGCGCATCTTCCTTCGGGGGTACTACCGATCGAAGCCTGGGAGTTCGAAAAAGACCGCGAGCCGACTTGGGTGTAGAAGCGACTGGCTAGGGCGTCGTGGGACCGTTTCATTGCATCGGTAACCTCTCGTCCTCGGCATGGCGCGCAAGATAGTCATGGATGCGGGGCGTAGGCTTCGCTTCGCGCCGCCGTCTCTGCGAGGCCAGTCGTTCGGCGCGTTCGAACAATGTGGTCAGAGACGATACGGATGAGGCGTTGCACGAATGCTCGATGATCGGTGCTGGCACAAGTTCAGACGCTGTCGGCCGATGTCCTCACGGGGCCAGCCACGATATCATCCTTGGCAGCGTCATCGCCCGAATCCCTCGGCCGACCGGATAGTCTTCCTGATCCGCTGCGCCACTGTGGACCACGAACTGCCGATCGGGCCGCAGATCTTCGCAGGCGCTGTAGAACCCCTTCGAGACCTTGGGCGCGGAACCGCGCTTGATCTCGATAGCCCACAGCTCACCGCTGCCCGACTCCACGACCAGATCGATCTCAGCTCCTCCTGATGTTCGGTAGAAGCCCCAAGCCGCCCGTCGAGGCAGCGCACCGATGATGTTCTCGATGACGAACCCCTCCCAACTGACGGCAACGACGGGATGCCCGAACAAGGCGTCGATAGTCTCGATGCCGAGCAAGGCATGGCAGATGCCGCTATCCCGGATGTAGACCTTCGGCGCCTTGACCAGACGTCGACCCAGATTCGACGTCCAAGGCTGAAGTCGTCGAACCAGCAGGAGGTCGACCAAGAGGTCGAGATACCGCGCGATGGTGACACCATTGACGTCCAGCCCCCTAGCCAGGGCCGCAGCGTTGTGCAACTGGCCTTGGTTGTGGGCCAGCATGGTCCAGAAACGGCGCAGCGTTTCGGCCGGAATGCGGGGGCCGAACTGCGGTATGTCCCGTTCCAAGTAGCTGCGGATGAAGTCCATGCGCCAATCGAGGCTCGCGGCGTCAGTTTCGGCGAGAAAGCTGTCCGGAAAGCCGCCGCGGGACCACAGCTTGCGAAGTTCTCCGGCGTCCACCTCCTGCACGGCAAGCGGTTGCAGTTCGCGGAGCGCGACACGCCCGGCGAGGGATTCGCTGGATTGTTTCAGAAGGTCCAGCGACGCCGATCCCAGCAAAAGGAACAGCCCGGTCTGCTGGCCCGAGCGGCGGCGCTCGTCGATGATGCTTCTAAGCGGCGCGAACAGGCCCGGCATGCGATGCACCTCATCGAAGACCAGCAGCTTGTCGGACTGTTCCTCGCAGTACTCCTCGACGTCGGCGATCATCGCGAGGTGACTCGGTCGCTCCAAGTCGAGGTAGACGGCGTCGCGTTCCTCCGCGAGCTCCCGGGCGAGCGTCGTTTTGCCGACCTGGCGGGGCCCGGTGAGCACGACGGCCGGGTTGGCGTCCAGGAGACGGTGGAGCGTCTGCTTCAGACTTCGATCAATCATCCATGTAAATATAACTCAACGTGTCACATTTACATAGTTTAAGGCGACTCAATTACGATCTCACCGAGAACCTTCGGATCCGTTGACAGTTCGTCCTTTCCGGTCGGGTACCCGATCTCCGACAGCAGGTAGGCGACGAGGTCGGCGTAGGTCTCCTCGCTCAAGCTCCCGGGTGCGCCCTGCGG
>JAPPKV010000301.1 GCA_028819775.1 Gammaproteobacteria bacterium
GCCAGTGCGGGCGGCGGTCGCGTCCTGTTCAGTGTCGTGGAGACCGAGACCTTCCGGTTCGACGACCCGCACCAGATCGTCGAGGACCTGCGTGCCGGAGGCGCCCAGATCTACGGTGTGACCGTACCCCGGCCGGGTGGCTTCGTCTCGACGCTCAAGACGAACATCCTGTTCCCGGCATGGGCCAAGCTGCGCGGGATGGACATCGACGAACGCCTCGACGCGATCCGCGACGAGGCGTTCCGCGCTGAACTGATCGAGGCGGCAAAAGCCGATCCGTCGAGCATCCCCTTCGCCCAGGGCCTGCGCTGGATGGGCAACGGCGAGCGGCCGGTCTACACCAAGCCGCCGGGAGACAATCTCAATGCACTGGCCGAAGCTAACGGCGAACATCCCGCGGAGACCTGGCTGCGACTAACCCTCGACAGCGACGGTGGCGCCGTATTCCATCGCCCGTTCTTCAACATGAAGTTCGACGCCGTTGAGTCGCTCATGCAACGCGACTGGGTGGTGCCAGGACTCGGCGACGCCGGTGCCCATGTGTCCCAGATCATGGACTCCGGCTGGCCGTCGTTCCTGCTCAGCCACTGGGTGCGCGACCAGGGCAAGGTGTCGCTCGCGGAGGCGATCCGGCGCATGACCAGCGCCGCGGCACGGGTTCTCGACCTGAGGGACCGCGGAACGCTGGCACCGGGCATGAAGGCCGACATCAACGTGATCGACCCGGACCGGGTGGAAGAACGCCAACCCACCGTGGTGCGGGACTTCCCGCACGGCAAGAGCCGGCTCATCCAACGCGCCGCCGGCTACGCGGCTACGCTGGTCAATGGGCGGGTGATCCTCCAGGACGACGAGCACACGGGCAGACGTCCAGGGCGAGTGCTACGCAGCGCACCGTAGCGCCCCAACACCAGAGTCTTGCGCTTTGGCAGCCCGCAGCTCGCGCCCTGCGGAGCCTAAATTTCCCAATCCATTGCAAAGAATAGGACGCGCCCCCGAGCATCCCAGCGCGAGGCGTCGTAGGGCATCCGGAACGATATCGTTGACGAGCGTGCATCGAAGACGTTGCGACCGCCCACGCGTAGGCGCAGACCGATGTCGAATCGATAGGTCAGGGCAACGTCAATCGTCGTCAACGGTTCGACCTTCAACGGCGGCAACCGTCCCGCGTTTCCGACGTTGTTGTTCAAGTAGGCTGGCGTATGGTGCGCAAACAGGTCCGTCCGCCACCTGTCCAGTCGCCAGCTCGCCGACCCGATCAGCTTGTATTCGTTGCTGCCCGAGATCGTGCCGAGTTGCGAGACTTGCTTGGATTCGGGCGTGGCGCGGAATGATTCCTCCACCACTCGCAGGTAGCTGAGCGTCGCAAGGAAACTCCCGATCCCGGTGTCGAACGAGTATTCCAACTCTACACTCGCGATCTCATTGATTTTTTCGGCGAGGTTCAGATACACGCTGTTTAGGTTCGTTATCTTGCCATCGGCGTCGCGCTCGGCAATCTCGGGAATCTTGAACGCCACGTCCGGGAACGTGTAGAACAGATTGAAAGAATGCTCGATCTTGTTGGCGAATTCGATCCGAGACCAGTCCAGCGCCAGGCGGAAACCAGGGAACAACGTCGGCGACCACGCTAGCCCTAAGGAGTAGTTGTCGGACAATTCCGATTTCAAGTCGGGGTTGGCGTATTGAGTCGTGACGGGTAGCGGCTGCCAACCGGTGTTGCCGTCCGGGCTATACGGATCTCTCAGATACCACTCGGCGCGTTCGGTGTCTCTGCGGTCGAACTGCTCGGTGAACACAGGTGGACGGAACGACTCCGACCAGGCCACCCGCAGCGAAAGTCTGTCCGTGGGCCGATATCGCAACGCCACTCTTGGGCTCGTGTTGCTTCTCTTGTTCTGTATGACGATGGGGTCGCCCTCCCAATGGTAGATTGCGGCGGGGTAAGGGACCCATCCCGTACCGGGAACGTAGTAGCTCCGAGACCCCACCTCCCGGACTAGGTTTTCGCCGCCATGTGCGCCGTCGGTTTCATACGAGTCGTATCGCGCCTGGAGGCTCAACAGGAGCGAATGGACCCAAGGCCGGGAGTTGGCCGGTCCGACGATCGGGAGCGAGACCTCGGCAAAGTACGCGCGAACCTTCTCGCGGGGCGAGGCTCCAACACGACCGGCAAGGCCCCCCGAAAAAACCGTTCGGCCGTCTTCCCCCAGTGTTTCGGTGAAGTAGCTGTATCCGTCTATGCGTATCTGGGCACCCACCGCGTAGCGCGCTTCTCCCCCCCACAAACGGAACAACCGCCCTCGTAATCTCGGTTCATAGCTTGTCGTTTCACTTGCGCCGTGCCTCGTGCCGAAGGCGTTCTTCAGTAACTCGGGAAACGCGGGGCCCTGGGCGGAGCCATTGCCGAACAGGTTGAGCGCAACGTTGGGATCGGAACTTTCCAAAGCCGCGTAGAGCCTTTCGTGGGTCGGGTCGGCTTCAAGTCGCCGCCATGTCGGTTCGAAATACTGTCCGAACCGCTCGGATTCCGAGTGCGTCACATTGAACAGGAGGGTATGGTCGTCGTTCATCTCCCACGCGAAACCGGCGTTGTAATTGCGCTGCTCGCTTCGAGCGCGCACGTGGGCGCGAGGGATCACGCCGGCTTCGACTTCCCTAACGGGCCAGTAGGAAACCACTACCGGTTCGCCGAAGGGGTTGTGCGCGTTGCTCGCCGGAATGAGGAAGCCGTCCATTTTGGTTGGCTCTTCCCGATAGGACTGGTGATCCGAATACAGCACATCGGCGTAGACACTAAGGCGTTCGCTCAAGTTTTGCTCCACATGGAGGTTGAAGGAGATGTTGGTGGAGTCCTCGCCGTTCTTGGGGATGATGTGATCCGCCGGGACGATCTCCGTCGTGAAGTCGTCAACCGTCGCGCCGACGCCGTCGTGGTCCGATGGCAACTGCCATCTGGGGCTTCCCCATGCGCAGCCGGGAAATGGCGGGTAGCCGTTGTACCGGCAAACGATGCCTGGCTGAGCCGCCTCGAAAACTGAACGCACGTCGTAGTCGGGACCGAATTGATCGCGGTAGTCGTAGGAAGTCCAGCCGGTCTTGGCGTTGGTAATGGGCGTTGACGTGGTGCGTGACAAGGCGAGCGTCCCGCTACCGCGGTTCCAGCCATAGCCGCCCGTCAGGTTGAGGCTGCTTGCGTGTGCGTCGGTGGAGCTGTATTCCTTGCGCCCCTTGATGGATACGCCGGCGTAGTGCTTGCGGGTTATGAAGTTCACTACACCCCCGATGGCGTCGGCGCCGTACACAGCCGAGGCCCCGTCCAGCTGAATGTCCACCCGCTCGATCGCAGCCAGCGGTATGTTGAGAAGATTGGCGAAACCCTCCACCTCGCCGGCCTGACCGGCCACACGCCGGCCATCGATCAGAACCAGGGTATTCGCCGAGCCCATGGCCCGCAGGTTGACCGTTGAGAGGCCGAAACCGTCGATGATCGAATGGCTTTGGTCGGCATCCACCGCCCCCACGGGCGTGGCCGTGGTGTTGTTCTGAGTCGTGATGGACGGAAACGTCCAAGGCAGTGTGCGAAACAGGTCCTCCAGACTCGATACGCCGCGGGCGGCGATGTCTTCGGCGGACAGGCTGAGAACCCGCGCAGTCGGATCCCCTCCTTCCAACCGCGACCCGGTCACGACTACCACTTCGACCTCCCTCGGCTGCTCTTTCTGTCCACCCTGTCCACCGCCGGGTTCCGGGAGGACCGCGGCATCCGCCTCCGACACGCCCAACGGCCGAACGAGCACCACCTTCTCCGACACGTATGCGAAGGTCAGGCCCGTGCCCGACAGCAACGCGGCCAAAGCGTCTTCGAATCGATACTCGCCCTTCAGGCCTTCGACCTCGACCCCTTCGCCCGTCTCCCCGTCAATCATGATGTGTACGCCCGAAGTCTCGGCCAGGGCAACCAATGCGGATCCGACGTCCTGCCGCCTGACATCAAGCGTCAGCACGTCGTCGGACTCCGCCGATGCGGCGATCGCCGCGAACAGGAACATGGCCGACACCACCGCCCGGCGCATCCCCGCGCCGGGCATCTGCAGATTGCTGTTCATGGTTGACCCTCCAGAAGTCTGTTCCTGTTTCAGTTCACTTGCGAACCCGAGATGACGATCCGGTCGTAGTGGCGTGTGACTTGGATCGGCAGCAGTTCCTCCAGGCCGTTCAGCGCGGCATCGATCTCGTCGATTCCCACCGTCGCGTACACGTTCAATTCCATGACCGACGCATCTTCGATCAGGATTTTCTTGCGCGAATAGCGATTCAGTTCCCGGACCACCGTATAAAGAGGCGCCGCGCGGAAGCTGAGCGTTCCGCTGCGCCATGCCCGGTAGCGCTCGATCGACTCGGGCCGAGTTGCGGTTAGCCGGTCGCTGCCCAGTTCGTACTCCGCTACCCAGCCTTCCTCCAACCGGCGTCGTCCCGGCGAGGCACTGACCACCGGGCCATCGCCGGAAATCCGCGGTTGAGACGAAGCCAGTTCATCCCCCGTCTCGTGGAACGCTATGGCGCCCTCGAAAACCGCAACCTCGTAGCGCTCGGGGGTCTTGTGCACGTTGAAGGCCGTGCCGAGGGCCGTGACGGACCGTGCGCCCAAGTCGACCGAGAAAGGACGCTCGGGATCTACCGCCACGTCGAAATGGGCCTCCCCCCGCTCAAGCCGGACAGCGCGAACACGTTCGTTGTAGTCCACCGCCAACCGGCTGGCGGTGTTCATCGCGATCTGGCTGCCGTCGTCCAGTCGGATGGTGCGCTGCTCGCCGATGCCTGTGGCGTAAACTTCGGGACGGCTACCGACAGGACCGCTCCAGGGGGTGACGTACGCCAGCACAGCGCCGATTGCCACCAGCATCCCGGCAGCCATACCCAGCGCAGCGCTACGCCGGGATCTGCGCCTCTGGATCAGTCGCCGGATGTCGGGGACGACCTCCTGAACCGCTGGGTCGTCGGCCAGTCCCTCCATCGCGGCGAGAATCGCCAGCGAACCGTGGAACTCGTCCCCGTACTTCGGATCATTTCGAACGCGCCTCCGGATCGCTGCGGCTTCGGCTGTCGAGAGCTCATCGGACCAAAGGCGGAGCAACGCATACTCAACCTCGCCGTTCATCAGGACCTGCAGGTTGCTCACGACCGTTCCCGCTCCGCCTCGATCTTCCGTCGCGCCTTGCGAAGCTTCCGCAAGGCCCGCCGCATGTAGTTCTCGGCCTGCGTTTTCGCTACTCCTAGGTGCAGGGCTATGTCCTCGTAGGTCATGTTGTGAAAACGCCGCAGGACCAGTACCGCCCGCCAATGCGGGGGCAGATCCAGAATGACGGCCCGAATGGCCTCCAACTCCAGCTGCACCGCTAGGATTCGTTCCGGCGAGCGGTCGTCGATCTGCTCGCAGCCCACATCCCGCTGCGCCTCGGCGTGGGCGTTCCGCACGCGTTCCTTGCGCTGCCTGTCCACCATCAGGTTGTTGGCCATGGTCAAGAGATATGAGCGATTGCTGCCCGTGCCGGCGGCCATCTTCTCTTCGAGCCGTTGCACGGCCATCAGCCGCATGAACAGTTCCTGTACCAGATCCTCGATCTCGTCCCGACGCGCCGACCTTCCAAGCAGGAAAGTGCGCAAGGCCCGGGCGTGATGGTCGAACAGCTTGTTGACCAACTGCCTACGCCCGGGGTTCTCGCGCAAAGCCAGTTCCACAATGTTGCTGCTCGCGGGTTTGGTCACGCCTTTGGCCAGGGCTGGTTAGGGTCTACTCATATGTACTAACGTCCCGGTACATCAAAACGGTCACTTGACCCTCCAGGGAGGCCCGGCAGCTAGCCCGGCGAGCACGACATCGCCCAGCTTGGTCGTCAACCCGGTGAATGGATGGTCAATTCGTAGGAGCGACCCTTGTCGTCGCCCGGGCGCACGTACCGGCGCCCTCGGCATCGGGACGGGACAAGCCCGTCCCCT
>JAPPKV010000432.1 GCA_028819775.1 Gammaproteobacteria bacterium
TCATCACCGATGCGGCCCTCGATCCCTACACGAGCCACGGTCACGACGGCATCCTAGACGAGCAGGACTACGTCGTGAACGACCCGACCGTGGAGACCCTTGTCGAACAGGCACTCGTCTGTGCCCGCGCCGGCGCCGACGTCATCGCGCCGTCCGACATGATGGACGGACGCGTGGGGGCCATTCGCGGCGCCTTGGAGGACGAGGGCTTCGTGAACACCAAGATCATGGCCTACTCCGCGAAATACGCATCCGCCTACTACGGCCCATTCCGGGATGCCGTGGGCTCGGCGGCAACACTCGGCCGTGGCGACAAGATGACCTACCAGATGGACCCCGCGAACCGCGCCGAGGCGCTTCGCGAGATCGAACTCGACCTGGAGGAAGGTGCCGACATGGTCATGGTCAAGCCCGGAATGCCCTACCTCGACGTCGTGGCCTTGGTGAAGGAGACCTTCGGGGCTCCGACGTTCGTCTACCAGGTAAGCGGCGAGTACGCGATGCTCAAGGCGGCGATCGGCAACGGCTGGCTCGACGACCGGGTCGTCCGCGAAGCCCTGGTCGGCATGAAACGGGCCGGGGCCGACGGCATCCTCACCTACTTCGCCAAGGAAATCGCCCCGTCGCTTAGCCGTTAAAAAACTCTGTGGCGCCGATCCCCGCAGGAGCCCAGCGGTAGGTCGATGATGGCGGCTTCGCCACGCCGAATCGAAACATCGCCCCATTCAGATACGTCCGGTGATGGCCGGCTTGCGGAGGACGGCGGGGCAGTGCGGACGGAACATCGCCCCTTTCGACTCCCGGGAGTTGGAGTTGCGTTTCCCACCCTTCGACCACCGCGCCTCGGTTTTTCTGGGGGAGACCGGCGCCGTGGACGAAGCGTGGAAAACGCACGACCGCCGGTGCCTTTGTCCGAGGCGGGCGGCGTCCGGATCGCGGCGCGGTCCTTCGGGAGGAACATCGCCCTATTCAACTGGCCGCGGGGAGTCGCCGAACGGCAAGAATACTGTTGACATATACAGTATCAAGGCGTAGACTCTTCCCCATTCGCAGTACCCGCCGGTGACCCCGCAGTGAAGAGGAAGCGTCGCCAGGATCCCAGGCAGACCACGTTCGAGTTCCGGCCGTCGGGCCGCGGCGGCGCCCGCCCGGCGGGCGGCAACGGCCTAGTCCCGGTTCGGCAACGGCACGGCGCTTGGCGGAGGGTGGGCAACTCCGGTCGAGGAGCGACGCAGGCACCCGACGAACCGGTGCAGCGGCGACTGCCCGGGTTTCCGTCCGTGCAGGCGTTGAAACGCGCCCGGCTGACCCCACATTGGCCTTGCGAATGTTACGATTCGCCTCTAACCCCCTTGCCGAACTGCAGCACGTTTAGGAGCAGACTCAATGTCGGAAAACATTCAACACGTCACCGACGCCGATTGGCACGACAAGGTCCTCGGCGCCGACAAGCCGGTACTCGTCGACTATTGGGCCGAATGGTGCGGTCCCTGCAAGATGATTGCGCCGATTCTCGAGGAGATCGCCGACGAATACGCCGACCGCGTGCAGGTCTGCAAGCTCGACATCGACGCCAATCAGCAAACGCCGCCGAAGTACGGCATCCGGGGCATCCCGACCCTGATGCTGTTCCGGAACGGTGAGGTCGAAGCCACCAAGGTCGGCGCGCTGTCCAAGTCGCAACTGGCGGCATTTCTCGACAGCAACATCTAACCCGGTTCGCCGCCGCAGGGCCGCCGGTGCCCTGCGGCCGGCGAAGATACCCCCCTGTAGACGCCGCCAATCTCGCGGTGGTAGAGTCGGAATCACAGACGCACGCGGACTTGTCCGGCAACGCGGTTCTTCTTTAGGATTCGTTGCGAAGTCCATCAAGCTCGAGCCGCACGCGCTTCCTTGCGAGGCGGCGCTCCAAGAGGGGACGGTACGAGCCAAGCGTCAGCTTACGGAACCTTCCAACAACCATCTCCCTCAACCCACGTGGGCGTCCGTGCCCGCATCCTCACCGCTACCTAGGCCACATAGAACCGAACCCACCATGAACCTCACAGATTTGAAACGAAAACCCGTCGGCGAGCTCATCGACATGGCTCGGGAGATGGGACTCGACAACGTCGCCCGGTCCCGCAAGCAGGAGGTCGTCGCGGCGATCCTCCGCAAACAGGCGACCAACGGCGAAGACATCTATGGCGACGGCACGCTCGAGATCCTGCCCGATGGCTACGGTTTCCTGCGCTCCGCAGACAGTTCCTATCTCGCCGGGCCGGACGACATCTACGTCTCGCAGAACCAGATACGAAGGTTCAACCTGCGCACCGGGGACGGCATAGCCGGCAAGATCCGACCGCCCAAGGGAGGCGGCGAACGCTACTTCGCGCTGTTGAAGATCGACGAGATCAACACCAGCGAACCCAATGCCAAGAAACAGAAAATCCTCTTCGAGAACCTGACCCCAGACTTCCCGGACGAACGTCTGACCTTGGAACGGGGCAACGGCACGACCCAGGACATCTCCTCGCGCATCGTCGACTTGATCGCGCCGATCGGCAAGGGCCAGCGGGCGCTGATCGTGTCGCCGCCGAAGGCCGGCAAGACACTGATGCTGCAGAACATCGCGGACTCCATCGCCGTCACCAATCCCGACGTGGTGTTGATCGTTCTGCTGATCGACGAGCGACCGGAAGAGGTCACGGACATGCGCCGCATGGTGCGCGGCGAAGTCGTGGCCAGCACGTTCGACGAACCGCCGTCCCGGCACGTCCAGGTCGCCGAGATGGTGATCGAGAAGGCCAAGCGCCTGGTCGAGCACCAGAAGGACGTGGTCATCCTGCTCGACTCCATCACCCGCCTGGCCCGGGCCTACAACACCATCGTGCCGTCCTCGGGCAAGGTGCTGACCGGCGGTGTGGACGCCAACGCCCTGGAACGTCCCAAGCGGTTCTACGGGGCTGCCCGCAACTTCATCGAGGGGGGGAGTCTGACCATCGTCGCCACGGCACTGATCGATACCGGTTCGAAGATGGACGAGGTGATCTACGAGGAATTCAAGGGACGTGGCAACTTGGAGATCCACTTGGAGCGCAAGATCGCCGAGAAGCGGGTTTGGCCGGCGATCAACATCCGCCGTTCGGGAACCCGCCGCGAGGAACGCCTGCTGAGCGAAGACGACCTGCAACGGGTCTGGATCCTGCGCAAACTCCTGCACGACATGGAGGACATCGCCGCCATCGAGTTCATGGTGGACAAGCTCAAGGACACCAAGACCAACGAGGAGTTCTTCAACTCGATGCGGGGTCGTTGACGGGCAGGTCTAAGCCCGTAGGGGCGACCCTATCCCGCCTGCAAGGGCGCGCGGTCGGCCGAGTGGTCGCCCGCGCCGAATGCCCGGTGTCAGCAACGGGACGGGACAAGCCCGTCCCCTACGGTTTGATCTCCAGCGCGCGCGACAGGTAGCCGTTGGCGGCTTCCGCCTGTCCGGCCGACGAGCACAAGCGGCCGAGTTCGGCGAGGGTGTCGGCATCCTCCCGGCTCTCGAGGCTGGCTTCTAGGTACGATTTCGCCTCCTCGGTGTTCCCGGTGCTGGCCGCCAGTCGTCCCAGCGTCAGCAGCAGCACGGGGTCGTCGGGTCGGCTCTTCAGCCACTGCTTGGCGATGGACAGTTGCTTGACCGGGTCGGAATCGACGGTGCCGTACCGACGGATCCAGGCTTCGCGCCAGTCCTTTTTCAACGCCCGGCGCAGGACGCCTTCGGCCTCGACCGGCGCGGCAGGTGCCAGGGCGTCAACGTAGTCGGTCACGATTCCCTCGTCGGAGCGGAGTTTCTTCGGCATCGCTTTCCAGGCCTTGCGCGCGTGTTCGGCGGCGTCGGCGCTCGCCTTGCATTTCGCGAAGCGGGCGCGCCAGATCGCGGCTTGCACGCCTGCCATGTCGGGTGCCGCGTCCTTGGGAAGCGAGGGCGCGAGTTCCGCGACCGCGTCGAAATCCCCCAGTTTCTCGTGGGCGTCGAACAGCCTCTTGAGGACCATCGGGTGCTGCGGCGACTTTGCGCGAAGCTCGTTCAGCGTTGCGATGCTCCGGGCCCATTGCCCGGCGACCTGCTGCAGTTCGGCTCGCACGAGTTCAACGACGAAGTCGGCCTGCGGTGTCGACTCCCGGGCTTGGCCGAGGATGTCGTCGCGTTCCTTGTAGTCGCCGAGTTCGTTCGCAGACCGGGCCGCGGCGAGCAAGTTGGCCAAGGGCGTGTCGATACGGTCCGCGGACTCGAGGAGAGCCCGCTTGGCTTCGCTCCAGCGACCCTCGGCGAGCAGCATGATCCCCGTCAGGGACCGGTTGCGCGCTTTGGTCGTGCGGCGCCAGCGGAACCAACCGGATACGGCGAAACCGCTTCGTGCTAGACGCCGGATGAGGAAGCCGAGGAGATAGGTGAGCACGGCCAAGAGGATGAGGCAAGCGAGCGCGAACCAGAGGCTCGTCTCCATCGTGGCGCCGTCGTAGGAAACGAGGACGTAGCCGGGGTCGCGAACCATCAGGTACGCAAGCACGACGCCGGCCCCAAGGCCAATGACCAATAGGATGATCAGTCGGATCACGTTGATGGGACCGCGTCGTCGTCGTTCCGACGCAGTTGGCGAAGGCGTCCGAGCGAGCGCGAGATGTCCGGCGGCCGCACCTCGAGATTGGTGCCCTGGAGTTCGTCGAGTTCTCCCATGGCTCGTGCTACGGCCGTTCGGCTCGGGTCGAGGAATCGATGCAGCCAAGCCCGGGCGGCGCGAAGGCTGATCTCGAAGATCTCCTGGTCCCGCCGCAACACCGCGAGTTGGGCCCGCTCGAGGGCGAGGCGCAGGTGCTGCTCCAGGTACTCGGCCTCCTGGGGCGCCAGCAGCGGGCGGATGGCCTCGCCGTCGTGTCGGCGGAACCGGACGAGGCCGCCGAGACGGTCGAGAAACGCGTCGAGCAACGACGCCTCCTGATTGGCTTCGGTGGATGTGTCGTCGGCGTCGTCGGACGTGTACTCCGGCAGGCGTAATGGCAGGCGGTCGAGCAACTGCTTGACGGCCTCCAGGCGCAGGAAGACGCCCTGCATGTCGGCGTAGCCGAAGGTCTTGAGGGCAAGCTGCTCCTCGGCCAGCAGGGCGCGTACCTCGTGGAAGCGGTAGTCGTCGAGGTCGGCAAGCACGCGGTCCGAGGCCGCGAGGAGGCCTAGCGCACCCTTGGCGTCGTCCTGCAGGAGCAATCGGTGGTTGGCGATGGTGAGCATGTATTCCACTTCGGCGAGCCGCCACTCGCTAGGAGCGGGCGGCGCGCTGGCCACGTTGTCGGCGATGGCTTCCGTCATGGCGGTGCGTGCCTCGGCCAACGCCTCGCGTTGCGCGGCGAGTTCCTCCCGGAGTTCGGCGAACTCCTCGCGCAGCGCGGCGACCTCCGCCGTGGTCGCGCCATGGAAGTTGGCGAGGTCGCCCTGGTACGCGCCGATCGCTGCCTCGAACCGGGCATCCGGGTCGGTCAACCAAGCCAGGTAGAGCAGGTAGCCGGATCCGCCGACGGCGACGAGCGACAGCAGCAGGGCGAAGGTCGCGAGAGTCAGCCCGGTCCTGCGCGGCTTCGCCGGCGCGGTTGCCGGCGAGGGTGCCGCGGGTACGCTGGGAGTGGGCGCGGGCTGTTCCGGTGGTTCGGGCTCAACAGGGTCCGGCTTGGTCGGTGCTTTCGACTTGGCGTCCCGGGACGCGTCGGTAGACGGCTCGGGTTTGATCGGGTCCGAATCGGAATCAGCCATTTCCACTTCCCTCCCGCAGCTTGAGGAGTCCGGCCACGACGGCGGAGGCACCCGCACCGGCCGTCACGAGGACGCGTTCAAACCGCATCGCCTTGGCGAGTTCCGCTACGCGCTCGGAGGGCACCAGCAGCGGGACGCGGGCGTCGCGTCGTTCAGCAAACCACAGTTGTTCGACGACTCGCAAACCGTCGCCGCTC
>JAPPKV010000165.1 GCA_028819775.1 Gammaproteobacteria bacterium
GTCCCTGCCCATCTGCGTCAGTTCGTTGTCGAACGGTCGTTTCTGAGCGGGGGGGAAGGGCACGCTCAACAGGTAGGTGGCCAAGGCGTCGCGGTCTGCCGCATCTAGTAGTCCCGCCTTGCCTTCGTCGTTGGTGTGCGGACAGCCGCCTGAACTCACGTCGCACATTGTCGTTGCCAGCGAGCCGTCCACGAGAAAGCGCGTGCAGGACTCCGGATCGTCCTCGCTGCAATTCGGGTCCACCGGTGCGTCAATCGAGGCGGTGTTGATGCCGCCGTAGGGATCGCCGGGGATGCCATCCCAATGGTAGGGCTGGGTGTCACGCAGCCCCTTCGCGGGCATGGTCAGACGGGGCGGCACTTGGTCGATGCAACCTTCCTGTCCCTCGCAGGGCGGCGTCTGGAGAATCCAGATCAACTGGTCGGTGTGGTTGTCCGGGTGACACGACTCGCAGGAGAACGTACCCGTCGTGGAGGCGTGGGCGTCGTTGAACGCCATCCGTCCCTGTTTGACGACGGGGTGGGTGGGGTCTTCGAGTGCGATGGTCTCGGCCACGGTGGGCATGTCCGGCGAGGACAGGTCAACCGCCGAGACGGAATTGGCCACGGCGTTCAGCACCCAGGCACCGATGGGTTTGCCCTCGGCATCCGAGACCAAGGCGACCCCTCGGGGAACGTTCTCGACATCAACGCTTCCGAGCACGTCGCCCGTCTCGGCATCGACGGTGAAGAGCTTGTCGGTTCCCGCAGCCGTGACCACCAGCGTGGCGTCGTTGTCGCTGATCTGAATGCCGAACGGCGTCGCCAGGGCATCGTCCGGCTCGGGATGATCCGGCGGCAACGGTTCGAGATCGAAGCGGACCGGCTCTTCGCAGCCCGAGTCGGCGCCGCAGTCGACGCGGGTGATCTGGTTCAGGAACGCGCGGTTTTCCATCTCGGCCATGCCGTGACCCCGGGTGCCGGCGAGGCCGTTGGCCGTGTTGCGTGCGTCGGTTTGCGCGACGTAGACCCGCCCGCGGCTGTCCACGGTCATGCCGTAGAGCAGTGTGCCGACTCCGTCCACGACGGTTAGGAGTTCGTCCGTCGTGGTGTCGAACACGAAGAGGTCCCGGTCGGGCACATCGGGGTCCTCGGCGATGTCGGCTTGGTAGCCGAGCGACAGCACATTGTTGGTGGTGAAGACGTGCTGGACGGCGTCGAAGGTGCAGCCGTCCTCGCCGATCTCGCCCTCGAAGCATCCGGAGAGTTGGCTCTTGTTGCCGGACTCGAAAGCAACCACATAGAGCCGATCGCCGCGCACCGCGATCGCCCGGGGATCCTGGGCCCGGATTCCGAGACGTCTGCCCACGCGCCGCGGTGCCACGTCAACTACCGCGATCTCGTTGGCTGGACCGAGCGCCACGTAGGCTTTCTCGTTGCCGGCGAAGGCGATGCCGACAGGTTCGTCGAAATCGGTGGAGAGATTGAGGGCATCGACGGCCTGGATGGTCGCGACGACGTTCTGGAACGTCGGGCTGGTGGAATCCGTGTCTATGACGCTCACGGTGTCCGAGACATGGTTGGCGACCCACACCTCCAGGCCGTCCGGCCGCGGCACGACGCTGACGGGATCGATGCCCACGTTGATCCGGTTGACGACGGCATACGTTCGGGCATCGATGACGTCCACGGTGTCGCTCGGCGTGTTGGCCACGTAGACGAAGTCGCCGAGAGCCGCGATGGGTTTGGAGTGGGGGCTCGCGAACACGGGGTGGCCGATCCCGTCCGGGACGGGCGATCGAATGGCTTCCACCGGGCGTGTTGCGCGACGCAGTTCGCCTTGGAGAAGGACTAGGAAGCGCTCGAGGGCGACGTATTGCTCGGAGTCCTGTGCGAACCGTCTGCCGCCACCGTGGCCGCTGACGTTGGCGATCTTGTGCAGCACATAGTCGCGGTCCACGTCGCCGAGCAGGTTCTCGAACTGTGCAAGGTTCTTGGCTAGGTGATCCGGGTCCGAGTCGTCGACAAACACGAGTCGCGTGTGGCTGGATCTCCCGCCCTCGGTATGGCAGCCGATGCAGACGCCTTGTACGACGGACTCGGAAACGGTCTCGACGAACACGTCCTCCGCCGTGTCCGGGAAGGTCGCGCCGCGACTTGGCACCGTCGACAGGTTGGTGAGATGGCCGGTCGGCGTCGCCAGCAGGCTCATGGCGATGATCGGCTGCTCCGATTCGACGACCAGTTGCCACTTGCCGCGACCATCGCCAAGTCCCAAGTCCTCCAGCTCCTCGGCGTCTAGGGATCGGCTTCCGCCAGGGGGCACGTCGATCTGCACCAGGTAGTCGGAATACTCGCCGCCATCGTCGATGCCGGTGATGTCCACCGCCGCAGTCTCGGCACCGGGATTGACGAGGCGCAGCCAGCTCAACTGATTTGTGTTGGTGCCCGGGTTGAAAACCGCTACCCGGTGCCGGTTCTCTGCGGTCGGTGCCGTGTCGTGCATGGCGGTCAGGAATCCGTCCGGGGTGCGGACGTACGCCAACACCTCGATGTCGAGATCGCTGGTGAGTTCCAGGCGCCAATCGCCCTCGCCCGGGCCGGTGCCGGCGAGACCCTTGGCCTCGTTGCCAGCCTCCAAGTCCTTCGAGTTGAAATGGAGGGTCTCATTGGCGTCGATGGCGAGTGTGAGGATCTCGTACTCCCTACCGTCGTCGTCGAAGGACGCTATGGCCACTTCGCCCGCCGTGGTCCCGCGGTTGATCACCCGCACGAATCCCTGCGCGGCGCCGTCGATGTTGGGTGGGAACATCGGCACGGCATGGATGTCCGAGTCGTTTCCGGGCGAGGTGGATAGATTGGTCAGATGGCCCGTCGGGCTCTGCAGCAGGCTCATCGCATGAACCGGCTGATCGGCGCTGAGGTCAAGCTGCCATTTGCCGTTTCCGGAACCCATTTGGCCGGTGAAGCCTTCGTCACCGTTCTCCAACTGCGCCGCCGAGACCGTTTTCGCGGTGCCAGCCGGCACGTCTAGCTGCACGTCTTCCGACCGGGTGCCGCCGTCGTCGATGCCGTAGACCGTCACCGTGGCGTCGGCATCCCCGGGATTGATCAATCGGAGGCGACTCACCTGGTTGACATTACGGCCTGGATTGAAGGTGGCCACCCGGTGTCCGTCGTCCGTTTCCGGCACCAGGTCGTGCATGGCGGTCAGGAAACCGTCCTCGGTGCGAATGTAGGCCAGCACCTCGATGTCGAGGTCGCTGGTTACGTCCAACCGCCAATCGCCTTCGCCGCTCCCCGTACTACCCGTCAAGCCCTTGTCCGGGTTGCCTCCCTCCAAGTCTCCCGAGTTGAAATGGACGGTCTCGCCGCCGCCGATGGACAGGGTCAGGGGGCCATGGACATTGCCGTCGTCGTCGATGGCCTCGATGCTGACTTCACCGGATTCCTCGCCGTGATTGATGATCCGCACGAAGCCTTGGCGAACGGTGTCCGACACGGCGGGGAATAGCGGCACCAAGTGGTCTGCGGCATTCGCGGATACCATCGTCGACGCGGCTGCAAAGGCCATGCAGAGAGACATGCCGGCCCGGCGACGCCATTGCCAGGGGGAAGCCGGTTTGCCTTTCCACGGGGTTGTGGCCGACTGGTCGCGGCTGATCATCATCTCCCTCCTTGCGACCTGTTTGACAGGTCACCGAGACGGGCGATCACGGGACTCCGGAAACCCTCCCTTGCCGTGGCGTCGGACCCGTCTCACGCAGTTCGCTGCGCGATGTCAACCCTCGATTATTTCCCCTTGGGGCGGAAATGCAACCCCGACAGAATCTCGACGACCACGAGATAGCCTGGAGCGGTTAGGGGGTGAAGGCGAGAGCGTTTTCGAAGTCGAGGTCCACCGCCGCCAGTATGCGTGCCTTCGTCTGCGCGTAGGCCTGTGGATCCAGACTCGCCAACTCGTCAAGAAACGGTTTTGCGACGAGGCGCAGGTCGGCACCGGGCGGATAAACCCGGTGAACCAGGCCGCGGGCTGCGGCGGTTGGGCCGTCCATCGTTTCGCCCAGGTAGGCGATCGGGGCAACGACCGATTGGTTGACCAGTCGGGGCAGCTTGTACGACCAGCCTTCCGCCGCCCAGAGTGCCCGGTGGATGCGCGGATCCCCGTAGTTCACGTCCTCGGTGGCGAGTCTGAAGTCGCAGGACAGGCTGTAGTCGTAGCCGGAACCCAGGGAGTGGCCGTGCAGAAGCACCACGGTCGGCTTGGGACAGGCGCGAAGCACGGCGGCGGATTCGAGCAGGAACGCCGGGCCGGTGCCGAGGTCGAGATCCACCCGACGACCGAGCATGGGGTCCTCGCCCTCCGGCGAACCTGCAGTCAGGTCGTCCCCTGCACAGAACGCGCGTCCTTCGCCCGACAGCACCAGGACTCGCACGGAATCGTCGTCGCCAGCGGCCTCGACGGCGCCCTTGATGCGCACATGCTGGTCGAGGTCGAGGGCGTTGAGCTTCTGCGGCCGGTTTAGGATCAGGTGGCGAACCGGTCCCTCGTCCCGGATGACCAACGCCGTGCCGTCGCTCATCGGCCCTTGAACTCCGGCGGCCGGCGCTCTCGCCAGGCTCTCATTCCCTCCAGCCGGTCCTCGATGACGTGGGTCTGGCGGACGCCGAGGGAATGCACCATGGCGGCGTCGAAGGGCAGGTCGAGTTGGGGCAGCACCTGGAGCTTGTGGACCTCCCAGGCGCGCGTCGGCAGTTTCGCGATTTCCTCGGCGAATTCGAGTGCCCGGGCGTCGAACGACTCGGCATCCACGACTTCGTGAACGAGGTGGATCCGTTTCGCCTCCTCGGCGGTAAGGATCTCGCCCAGCAGCAGGATCCGCATCGCCTGGGACTGGCCGATGAGCTTCGGCAGCAGGTAGGCGATGCCCGTCGCGGCAGCGCGGCCTTGGCGAATGCGCGGGTCGCCGATTCGCGCCGCCGCCGACGCGAGGCGGATGTCGCAGACGCACGCCAGATCGAACGCGAGTCCCAGGACCTCGCCGTGCATCAGCGCCAGCGTCGGCTTCATGAATGCCCGTAGCGCCTTGATCGCATCCTGTTCCGGCAATGGCCCGGGACCGTGGGAACCCTTCGGATGCCGATGCGCGAGCCGCGCCGGCCACTCGCCCATGTTCGTCCAGTCGTCGCCCGCGCTGCGGCAGTCCAGCACCAGCGCGCGGATGCTGGAATCCCTGGCCGCCTCGTTCACCGCATCGCGCAGGTTCTCGAGCGCGGCGAAGTCGATCGACCGCCCCTCGAAGCTGATCCTGGTCACCGGTCCGGTGGTGCGAATGTCGAGCATCCTTCTTCCCTTCGCCAATGTCCGTGGGCATGATACGGGAGTCGCATGATGTCGACGGAGGCCGAATTGCGTCGTTGCTTCGTGGTCTTACTCCTCGGGGTCCTGGCGGGCTGCGCGACCGCCAAGCGCGGACCCACGGAGACCTTCGAGATCCGCTCTTCTCCCGCCGGTGCGTCGGTCACGTCGTCCAGCGGCTGGGATTGCACCACGCCTTGCAGCGTCAGGGTCGCCCGGCGGGGTGACTTCGTGGTGACCGTGCAGAAGGACGGCTACGTCACGCAGACGTTCACCATCAAGTCGGTGCCGATCCAGGGCGAGAAGAAAGGGCTCAAGGACCGTGTGGTCGTCGGGGAGACCGAATACATCGGTCGCGTCACCGATTGGGCCAGCGGTGCCAACCGCGAGCACGAACCGAACCCGCTAAAGGTCGAACTCGAGCACGAATAGCTCCCGCCGACCGTCGGGATTCCTACGATGCGCGCAACGCCGCGATGCGGGCGTCCAAAGGCGGGTGCGAGGCGAACAGGGCCCGAAGCCCCCGCCGGACGCCGCTCGAGATGCCGAATGCGGCCATGGATTCCGGCATGGTGT
>JAPPKV010000209.1 GCA_028819775.1 Gammaproteobacteria bacterium
TCGCGCGTCACGTCGTCGGCCTTGAGAGCGCGCATTCGACCGAGATAAACCCGGAAACCAAGCACCCCGTCATCGGCCTGGTGTCCGAGTGGCATGACCTCACCGGCGAGACCCAGCAACGCAACGGCGACGAGGGTCTCGGCGGCACCATGCGACTCGGCGAACAGCGATGCCTTCTCGATGGGGCGAGCATTGCGCGTGCCCTTTATGGCGAGAAGGCCATCCTGGAGCGCCACCGGCACCGTTACGAGGTCAACAACACCTACGTCCCGTTCCTCGAGGAGCACGGCATGGCGGTGGCAGGACGCAGCGACTGCGACGACCTGGTCGAGATGATCGAACTGCCCGCCCACGACTGGTTCGTGGCATGCCAGTTCCACCCCGAGTTCAACTCGTCGCCCAGGGACGGGCATCCGCTGTTCAAGGGGTTCATCGCGGCGGCCAACCGGCATGCGGATCAGCCGCAGCCCACCGATATTGCGGCAGGCTAGCTGGATTCGCATAGACCGGGGAAGCCGGCAGAAACCGAATTCGAGACGGGTCGGACAGGGAAGAAGGAGTCCGGATTTGCAGCTTTGCGGTTTCGAGGTGGGGCTTGATCACCCGGTATTCCTGATCGCCGGTCCCTGCGTGATCGAGTCGGAGGCACTCGCCATGGAGACCTCGGCGGAGCTCAAGGACATCGCCGAGAACGTGGGGGTGCCGTTCATCTACAAGAGTTCGTTCGACAAGGCCAACCGCTCGTCCCACGAGAGCTACCGGGGACCCGGAATCGAAGAGGGACTTCGGATCCTCGACCGGGTACGTCGCGAAGTCGGAGTGCCGGTACTCACCGACGTGCACGAAGACACGCCCCTCGACGAGGTGGCGGACGTGGTGTCGGTGTTGCAGACCCCCGCGTTCCTGTGCCGGCAGACCAATTTCATCCAGAACGTCTGCGCCAAGGGCTTGCCGGTCAACATCAAGAAAGGCCAGTTCCTTGCGCCAGCCGACATGCGTCACGTGGTCGCCAAGGCCCGGGCTACCGGCAACGAACGGATCATGGTCTGCGAGCGGGGCGCCAGTTTCGGCTACAACAACCTGGTGTCCGATATGCGCGCCCTAGCAATCATGCGCGATACGGACTGCCCCGTGGTATTCGATGCCACGCATTCGGTGCAGATGCCGGGCGGGCTGGGCGACAAGTCCGGCGGCCAGCGCGAAATGGTGCCGGTGCTGGCTCGGGCGGCCGTGGGGGCAGGGGTGGCGGGGCTCTTCATGGAAACCCACCCGGAACCGGAGCGTGCCCTGTCGGACGGCCCCAACGCATGGCCGACGCCCATGATGGAAGACCTGCTCCGGGAACTGGTCGAACTCGACGCCGTGGTAAAGCGCCACGCGTTCCTCGAGGATGCGGTGCCATCTTGGCGAGGGGACGCCTCGGCGTGAGCGACATCGAGGAAATCAGGGCCCACGAGGTGCTCGACTCCCGGGGCAATCCCACCGTCCGGGTCGACGTGCTTCTGGATACGGGTGCCTCGGGATCGGCCCTGGTTCCGTCGGGGGCGTCGACGGGTTCCCGGGAAGCCCGGGAAGTGCGGGACGGAGATCCCACGCGGTATCGCGGCAGGGGCGTGCGTCGCGCAGTGGCGGCCGTGAACGGGGAGATCTCTACGGTCGTGCGGGACCTCGATGCCCGGGATCAGGAAACCCTGGATCGTATGTTGATCGACCTCGACGGCACGCCCGACAAGAGCCGGCTCGGTGCCAATGCCATCCTCGGGGTGTCGCTGGCCGCTGCGAAGGCGGCGGCGGCGGCACGTTGCTTACCGTTGTACGACCACCTGCACGACCTTTACGGCGGCGGGGAGATGCGTCTGCCGGTGCCCATGATGAACATCGTCAACGGGGGTGCCCACGCCGACAACAACGTCGACATCCAGGAGTTCATGGTGATGCCAGTAAGGCCGGGTTCCTTCAGCGACGCCCTGCGGTGCGGAGTGGAGGTCTTTCATGCCCTGAAGGACACGCTCAAGTCGAGGGGATTGGCCACGGCGGTGGGGGACGAAGGTGGCTTCGCACCCGATCTAGACTCCAATGCGGCGGCCCTGGCCGCGATCTCGGATGCGGTGGAATCGGCTGGCTACGAGTTGGGTCGCGACGTGCTCCTGGCGCTCGACTGCGCTGCCACGGAGTTCCACGAAAGCGGCATCTATCGACTGACCGGCGAAGGCCGATGCCTCGATACCGATGGATTCGCCGACTACCTCGGCGGACTCGTCGACGACTTTCCGATCGTCTCCATCGAAGACCCCTTGGACGAAGACGACTGGTCGGGATGGCGATCGTTGACGGCCCGATTCGGTCACCGCACGCAATTGGTGGGGGACGATCTGTTCGTGACCGACCCCGCGACTCTTGGGCGGGGCATTCGCGATGGGGTGGCCAACGCGATTCTCGTCAAGCCAAACCAGATCGGCACCCTCACCGAGACCTTGTCGGCCATCCGCATCGCCGCGGCAGCGGGCTACGGCACCGTGATATCACATCGTTCGGGAGAGACCGAGGACACGACCATTGCCGACTTGGCGGTCGCCACCGGTGCCGGCCAGATCAAGACCGGTGCCTGCTCGCGGTCCGAACGGGTCGCGAAATACAACCGACTGCTGCGCATCGAGGAAATGCTTGGCGACGCCGCCGAGTACCGCGGCAGCGCCGAGCTACCTAGTGAGGGTGTCCGGGAGTGAGTCCGCGCGCGCCCATGATCTTCGCGCTCTCCGGACTCGCGGTATTGGCCGTGCTGCTTTTTCGATTCTGGTTCAGCGAGTCCGGGTGGTTCGCGGTCCGGGATCTCGAAGCCAACGTCGAGGCGCAGGTGCGGCAAACCGCCGCCCTGGCCCAGCGCAACCGTGTCCTGGCGGCCGAGGTTATGACGATGAAGGAAGGCCACGAGATCGTCGAGTCCCGGGCCCGCACCGATCTCGGCATGGTGGCCGAGGGAGAGACCTTCTACGTGGTGGTCGATCCGCGCGTGGAACAAGTGCGAACGGAAGCATCGAGACCGGACGTGCAGATGCCATGAAGGACTTCAACCTGCAGGGCATCGGGATGACCTCCCGGCGCACCCGGGACCGCCTGGTGGGACGCTTGCGCGAGCAGGGCATCGCCGATGAGCGCGTACTCGACACCATCGCCGTGGTGCCGCGACACATCTTCGTCGACGAAGCGCTTGCGCATCGCGCCTACGAGGACTCGGCGCTACCCATCGGCCACGGCCAGACAATCTCCCAACCGTATCTCGTGGCAGCCATGACGGAAGCGATTCTCTCGGGAGACGGTGGTGCGCCGTGCCGCGTCCTCGAGATCGGCACGGGTTCGGGGTACCAGACGGCGATCCTCGCGACCTTGGTCGAGCAGGTCTACACGGTGGAGCGCATCGGCGGACTTCTGCAACGCGCCCGGGAGCGGCTGCGGGCATTGGGGGTTCGCAACGTTCGCTTCAATCACGGCGATGGCAATCTCGGCTGGTCGGAACATTCGCCGTTCGATGCGGTGATGGTGACGGCGGGCGCCTCCCACATCCCCGACGCCGTGATGGATCAGATGGCGGATGGCGCCCATCTCGTCATTCCCGTCGGCAAGGGCGACGTGAAGGAACTCAAGCGCCTGCGCAAATCCGGCGATGCCTGGCGCCAGGAGACCCTCGACGAGGTCCGTTTCGTACCGCTGGTCCGGGGCGTCGCACGATGAACGATTCCACCGTAACCGACCGTTCGCCGACCGGACATTCGCATCCGGGCGTTTTCGCGCGCGGTTTGGCCATGGGGATGGCGGAAGCGGTTCCGGGCGTCTCCGGCGGCACGATCGCCTTCGTCACCGGCATCTACGACGAACTGATCACCTCGATCGCGTCGTTTTCCCACACCTCCGCATCCACGTTGCTCCGCGATGGCTGGCTGGCGTTCGCGCGCCGGCACAACCTCGGTTTCCTGGCGGTTCTCGGGGCGGGCATGGCAGTGGGGCTGCCGTTCACCCTGGTGCTTGTCGTGGGTCTTCTCGAGTCCCACGCGCCCTACGTCGCGGGGTTCTTTTTCGGGCTGATCGCCGCCTCGGTTGTCCACGTCGGTCTTCAGTCGAACTGGCGATGGCTGGCGTCGTTGGGGCTCGTTGGTGCCGCCGGTGGCGTTCTGATTGGTGCGGTTGCGGGCACGTCGGCGGGTCAGCAGGCTTCGATGGTCTTCCTGGCCGGTGCGCTCGCCGCCACGGCGTGGATACTGCCGGGCCTCTCCGGTGCCTTCGTGTTGGTGATCCTGGGACTCTACGAGCCCATGGCCAATGCCCTCTTGGCGATCGACCTGCAGGTTCTCGCGATCTTCGCCGCCGGTATGGGGATCGGCGTTGTCTGCTTCTCCAAGCTCTTGGCTTGGTTGCTCGAACGGGCGCGGTCGGCGGTGCTCGCACTGCTGACCGGATTGATGGCCGGCTCGCTGGCGCAGTTGTGGCCGTGGCGTGAGACCCCCATCACGGAGACCGTGGTGGCCGGGGTCGTCGCCGCAATGGTGGTCGGTGCGCTCGTGGTCGGCGCCTTGGGCCTTGCATCGGCGCGGCGCGACGGATGAGAGCGCCCCGACGCAGATTGGTCAACGCCGTTCGCGTTGCCGGACTCTGTGTGGCGTTGCCGGCCGTGTTGGCGGCTTGCTTGGCGCACACGCCCGCACCGGTGTCCGAACGGTCGCTGGTCGACGGCCCCATGCCCGAGGTCTACACGGTGCAGAAGTACGACACGCTGTATTCCGTGGCTTGGCGCTACGAACTCGACGTCGTTGATTTGGCCGCCCGGAACGGAATCAAGGAACCCTACGTGATCAAGACCGGGCAACGCATCGCGTTGACGGGTACTGGGCCGCCGCCGGAGCCTGCCGTCCCGCCTGCGGAACCCTCGCGCCCTGCCGGGCCGGCGGCGACGGACGGTCCCGTCGAACCGGGAAAAGCGGCTGCCGCCGCAAAGCCCCCTCCGGCTGCAATCCCGGTGCCCGGTGCGGAACCCGCCGTAGTGCCTGCAGTAGCGCCTAAACCGGTCGCGACGGCGCCAGCATCGCCCGAGACTACACCCCCTGCGCCGCCGCCTTCAGCCGATCCCGCGCCCGTCGAACCCGCCGTCGCCGCCCCGACGCCTACCGCAACGGCCCAGCCGAATGCACCGCCGCCGGCCGAGCCGAATGTTCCGGCGACGGTGACAGCCGGCGGATGGCGCCGGCCCGTGGCCGCGAAACCCGTCCGCGGGTTCGGCGGCGGTTCCAAGGGTTTGGACTACTCGCTGCGCAAGGGCACGCCGATCCAGGCCGCCACGTCGGGGGTGGTGGTTTACGCGGGACCGGGATTGGGCGGCTTCCGTCACTTGGTGATCGTGAAGGCGAGCGAACGCCATCTCGTGGCCTATGGCGTCAACGTGCAGCCCAACGTGAAGGAAGGGGACACCGTTCGCATAGGCGATGCCGTCGCCCGAGCCGGTTCGGGTGCGACGGGTGGCCAGTTCCACTTCGAGATCCGGGACCGCGGTAAGCCCATTGATCCCAATCCGCTACTCGGTGGCTAACGCGGAAGTCAGCTTGGTGGATCGTCGCCCTGTGGGCATCGACCGTAGTGCCGACGGAACATCGCCCCATTCGATCCGAGGGTGGAGTTGCGTTTCCCACCCCTTCGACCACCGCGCCTCGGCTTGATTGGGGACCGGCGCCGTGGACGAAGCGTGGAAAACGCGCAACCGCTAGCAGCTTTGTTCGAGGGAGACGCCATCCGGGCGGCGCGGCGACCCTGGGAGGGAACATCGCCCCATTCAAAACCTGAGTGTTGGACGATGGGGGGAGGACCGGCGGGCACCACCTGACCGAACATCGCCCTATTCAATCCGGAGCC
>JAPPKV010000509.1 GCA_028819775.1 Gammaproteobacteria bacterium
CTGTCCATGAGAACGACATCGCCGAAGGCGACGCCGAGGACGCCGATGCCCGGCAACCCGGAGGTGCGCACCGCGAAGTCCTGGTGCCGGGGGTAGAGTTCGACCACCACCGGATAGTCGGGAACGAACCCGTATCGTTCGCCGACGGTCGCCACGGCATCCGTGACCAGACGCTTTACGTAGGAAGCCAGAGCTCCGGATTCGTCGGGATGGATGCGCAGAATCACGTCGTCGTCGGCGAGAACTCCCCAGCCGTCCAAGCTGTCGAGAAGCCGAAGGGTGTTGACCACTTCGACGTTGTAGGGGTCGCCGTCGTGGGCTAGGGTAAGGGTGCGACGACCCTCGTCGAACCGGTTGACGCGAAGCAGGTTGATGCCGAGCGTGGCGTGGGCGCTCCACAGTTCCGGGTCGATGGCGACCGCGCGCGCGAGCTGGGCGATGGCTTCCCGGTAGCGTCGGGTGATGATGTAGAAGTGGGCGACGGTCTCGAACAGCTCGCCGTACCGGGGATGGATTTCGAGTGCCTTGGCCTCCCAGGCACTCGGCACCGAGCCAAGCATGTGGTCGATGGCCGCGGCCAAGGCCATCCCCTCCAGCCGGCGCAGCAGATCTTCGGCGGCCAGAGGTGATCGGAGGGATTCGCGAGCCCGCTCGGTGTCGCCGACCTGCAGGGCAAGTCTCGCGGCCAGCAGGTTCGCCTCGACGTGGTCGGGATCCCCGGCGAGAACGCTCTCCACGATCCCCATGGCCCGGGCCTCGAAACGGCCGAGTGCGACCCGAGCCAGGCCCAGCTTGGCCGCGACGTTGTCGGCGTCGATCGCAAGGGCTTCCGAGAACAGCGCTTCGGCGTCCGCAACCTGGTATGTCGATAGGAACAGTTCGCCCCAGCGCACCCGGACGACGGCGTCGTCGGGCGCGGACTTCGTCGCGGAACGAAACAGCCCGTTGGCCAGTTGGATGTCGCCGAGCGCCCAGGCCGCCTCGGCGCGCAGTGCGGTCGACGGATCGGTAAGCAGGTCGCGGAAACAGTTGCGACTGCCTTCGGGGTCGGAAAACCCGAGGTCGCGGCACTCGGCGAGGGGATCCGCGTTGGCCGAGACAGCGGCCAGCGCGGCCAGGAGAGTTGGACCGAAGCGTCGCAGGACGCCTTTGGGCTTTCCGCTGATCTGGTTGCGGGGGGCCCCGGGTGTCAGCGAGCGGCGCGCCCGTCGAGTCATCGGGCGAAATCCCCCCGGAACGGGACATGGGCGTCGGGCTCGGGGGCGTCTTCCCGCCGCATCTTCAACTCCTGGTCGGCCCTGGCGAGCTCCAACAGGAGATCCTGCAGCTTGGCGAAATAGTCGTCGTCGGTCAGCACGCGACGGTCGCTCTTGAGTTCGTCGATGGCCGCGGTCAGCTCGTCGACGCGACTGACGAGGTGGAGGAGTTCCGGTTCGACCGGCTCTCCCGGCGCCGTGCGCGCGACGATGAACGATCCCGCGTCGCCCTCGAGACGCGGATGTTCCGTGGCAATGAGTTGGCGATCCTCGTAGAAGGCGGCTAGGGCACGCTCCGCGAACCGGAATGCCTCGTCCCCGGAGATTCGCTGATCCTTGTCGACATCGGCGCTGGGTGCGTCGAGGGCCTGGGCCCAGAAACCACCGAACAGGCTGGCATTGCGCTCTCGGCCATGGCGGGTGGCCGTGATGACGGCGCGTCCTTCCCGGGCCAGCACGCCCTGGGCGGCGCCGCTCGCGCTGGTGGCGATGACGGCGAGTTGCCGCTTGGCGTTCACGGGTTTCAGCCAGGCGGCGAGATCCTCGGCCGTGGGATCCGGTCCGGGAACGTTGAACCGATAGTGTTCGCCATCGAAGGTGCCGTGGCCGATGAGCTGCAGGACGACCTTGTCGGTCTCGTTTGATTCCCGGGCAATTGCCTCGATGGCGTCGCGGATTCCCTCCCGGCTGGCGGCCTCTTCAGTGAGCAGCGTGACCGTTGCCCCGGCGGCTTCGGCGTGGCTGGCGCTGGCGTGGCCTTGCTGGGCGAACGCACGGGCGTAGTCGGGTTCCCCGCCGAGGCCCGTGACCACGAGCACTCGCGCGTGGGGCCGCCCGTCCGCGTCGGGGGGCGCCGCGACTTCGAGATCTTGGCTCTCGTCAGCTTCGAGGTTTCCGACGATGCCCATCGCGAAGGCGACCAGTGCGACCTGGAGCGTGCGACGGGTCATGGCTTGGATCTTGGCCGGGCGTCCGAGGTGGCTGGGGTTCGAGTCTGTCCGATTCGCCCGACGGCGGGCAAGTAGGGGTCTAAGCATGGTTAGATTCCACCCCAATACCGCCGTAGCGACCACTCGGTGCATTTCAGCAACACCAGCAGCAAGAAGAGGAACGGTGCGTTCCAGAGGGGAAGCTGCTGCCGTTCGTGGATTCCGGCGCTACTGAAGGCGAGCGCGTCGGCGAGCCCCGAGAGGTCGTCCGGTCGCCAATAGGCGCCTCCGGTAGTTTCCGCGACCCGCCGCAAGAGGGGCTCGTTCAGGGTTGCCCCGAACTGCTCGAGGTTGGTCTCGCCGACTCGGGCAAGAGCGGCCAGCGCGTCGGGGCGACCCCCTTCGGCCATGGGGGCGGGTCCGGCGATGCCGGCCATCTCCACCCGGTATATGCCCGGTGTGGCGACCGGTAGGGTCTCGCCGAAGGCCGACTCGCCCGCGATGCGCGGCAGCGCGACGTCGAATGACTCGCCGTCGGGGGCGGTCACCTGCACGGTGACGGCGGTGTCCGTCAGCGGTTCGAAGCGCGGATTCTTCAGAGCCACGCGAACGTCGAGGGCGTCTCCGTCGGCAGCCAACGACAGACTGCGTCGCGGCAGGGCCGAGCCGGCGAAGTGACGGATCAGGTGGCGCCAGAACAGCGAGTGCCGCGTGTCCTCCGGCGGCGTTCGCATCCGCCAACGCCAGGTGGATGCCGTCGCGAGCACCGCGGTTCGACCGTAACCGTAGGGTTGGGTAACGAGAAGCGGTTTGCCCGGACCGCCCCGGACCACGACATCGGCACCGCGGCGTTGGACGCGCTCCAGCGCGTCGAGAATCACCGTGGCGCCGGGCTTGGGCGTCCCGATATGTTGGTAGTCGGCAAGCATCGGCAGCTTCCAGGCTTCCTCTCGGGTGCCGGCGCCGCCGATGTCGGTCAGTACGGACCTCAGGCCGTCGTCGGTAGGAATCACCTCGTAGTTGCCGCGCTGGTACGACAACACTTCGCTGGGCCTCGCGATAGCCACCGGCAACGCCTGGGCCACCGCTTTCACGTCCCAACCGCCATTGTCCAGGGCATGCCGACCCGCCATGGCAAGCAGCCCGCCACCGCGTTCCGCGACGAAGCGAGCCAGCCAGTCGTGCTGCTCGTCGTTCAGTGACGTCGCGGGCAGGCTGCCGAGGATGACCATGTCGTAGCGGTAGAGCGCTTCGAGGGATTTTGGGAAGCCATCGGCCAACGCGTCCGGGTCCGACGTTCCCTGACGGTAGGTCTTGCGTGGCGTAGTGCGCAGCCAGGTGACGAGTTCGATGTCGTCGTCCTCGGCCGCAGCCCGGCGGATGAACTTGAACTCCCAGCGTGGTTCGCCTTCCAAGTACAGCACGCGATACCGCTCCCGGTCCACGTCAAGTAGAGCGGATTGGACGTTGTTGCCAGCCAGCGGGTCGCCGGGTAGTGCTTCCACCGCCACCGTGACCTCCTTCAGACCGGCACCCCCGCCGGGGAAGACGATGTCCGTGGCGACGGTCGGCGAGGACGGATCAAGTGCTATCGACTCCGCGGCAAGAACGGATTCGCCGTCCAGTACGCGTAGGCGAATCTCCTCGCCGGGGTCGGGCAGCGAGTGGCGGATCACGAGGCGTGCCGCGACCTGGGTGTGGGGGCTCGCACGGGACGGCAGCACGAGCTCCGCCAGCTCGACGTCTCCCGGAATGACCGCCGGACCGATGCCGATCGCATGAACGGGGATACCGGTCTCGGCAAGGGTCTCCCAACCGACGCTGCCGCCGTTGTGTGCGCCATCCGTGACGACGATGACAGCCGCGAGCGCGCCTTGGTCGTAGTGTGCCGCAAGACGGGTCAGCGACTCGAGGAGACGCGACCGATCGCCATCCGGTTGTAGCTCGGCAACGGTATCGGCCTGCCGGAGCGCATCGTCGAAGTGGAACAGCGCGATCCGGGAACCGCGGGTGGCCGCTTCGATCTCGTCGCCGATCAAGCGTTTGGCGACACCCATGCGCGTCTCGTCGTCGGTCCCCGCAGGTAGCGCCATGCTTTGGGACGAGTCCACGAGTACCGCGACCGTGTTTGCCCCCGGGGCCAGGCGGGTTACCTCCAGCACCGGCTCGGCGATCAGCGTCAGGAGGACGGCGACGGCCGCAATCTGCAGTAGGTAGACGGTGGCTCGCCGAAGCATCGAGAAGCGCGCCACGCGTCGGCCGAAGACGACGCCGAGGGTGAGCAGGACGGCGGCGGCGGCCCACCACAGCACCCCGAAGTCGCCAGCGAACGCCATTTCGCCCTGCGCGTAGGCCTGGCGCGGATACTTGAACAGCCACTCGAACCACATCGTAGCGTGTGCGCTAGTGAGAGAGCGCGTAGACGATCACGTTGATGCCGACGCGGTACGACTTGGTCGAGAAGTTCTCGAAGTACCACTCGCCGTAGGATTCGCGCTCCCAGCCGTCGGCGATGTCGGTGTTGTGGGTGGCGATCACCATCAGCCGGCCGTCGTCGTCCGTGTAGGCACGAATCGAAGGTGTCCTCATGTTGCCGGTGGGTCGGCGGTGCTCGAACGACGGTTCGGTGGTGCCCCGGCCCCAGCGGGCGAAGTCCCGGGCAGGAATCTGCGGCATCACCTCGATATCGAAGACGGTGTGGAAGATGGGATGTTCGATGGGTAGGGTGATCCAACGTTTCCCCGGGAGGACATCGGCCATGGCGCGTTCCAGGCTCGCCCATTCGGCGTCGCCCCAGAAATCGTCGACCCATAGGAAGCCGCCGTTGGCCAGGTACGTGCGCAACGCGTCGATCTCGGGCCTGGACAGCTGCATGTAGCCCACGTCCGACATGAAGATCAGCGGCGAGTCGCCGAGGTCCGGGTCGGTTAGGCGGCGGCGGAGGGGGACTGGCGACACGGTTACCGCGGTCAACTCGTTGAGCCGCTTGGCGAAGTTCTGCTCGGCCTGGGGGAAGTCGGTTTCCCAGCGCTCCCACCAGCGGCCGTCGTAGTAGTAGTACGCCTGACGCTGGCCGCCCACGCTGTCGTACCGGATCCTGGTCAGCCACAGTTCATCGTTGCTCTGTGTGATGCCGTCTTCGTCGGTGAATTGCGCGGCCGTCGGCCCGGCCAGGATCAGCCCGCCCACGACGAGGAACAGCCGAGCCGTCAGCTTCCTACCGGCTGTCGGATGGGCGGAGGTCATTTCGGCGGGTGTTTTACGAGCGCTTCCTCGTTGGGTTCCGTGCCCCATCCCGGCGCGTCGGTGAGAACGAGGTGGCCGTCGCGAATGTCCGGTTCCGCCGTGAACAGCTCCGCATCCCAGGGCAACCGGTCGATGTCCGTTTCCATGATGCGGAAGTTGGGTGTCGCCGCGCACATGTGGGCCGCCATCATGGTCGCCAGGTGACCGTAGTAGTTGTGCGGGGCGATGTTCACCTGGTGCGCTTCCGCCGTTGCGGCGATCTTCATCGACTGCCAGACGCCGTTCCACACCGCATCGATGATCGCCACATCCATGGCCCGCAGCCGGAAGTAGGGCAGGAAGCTGTACAGCGTGATCAGCGACTCGCAGGAACTGATCGTATGTGGGCTGGCCCGGCGGACGTCCGCAAGCGCCTCGGCGT
>JAPPKV010000489.1 GCA_028819775.1 Gammaproteobacteria bacterium
AGGGCCTGTCGGTGAACCGGCAAATGGACGAACTGACCGGTTTGTCCAGCATTTCCGTGCTTGATCCGAAGGACCGGCCGACGGCGGGCAAGGATCTGCGCCCCGGCGTCAGGCTGGTCGATGAGTCGGGTGAAGCGGTCAATCTTGCCAATACGGATGTACCGGCCCATTACTTCCTGGCGGACAACGCGATCCTGAACGTGGAGGACAACTCGGCAGTGGGAGTCGGCGACGTGATCGCCCGCATTCCCCAGGAGGGATCCAAGACCCGGGACATCACCGGCGGACTGCCGCGCGTCGCCGATCTCTTCGAGGCCCGCCGGCCGAAGGAACCGGCGATCCTCGCGGAGGCCACGGGAACGGTCAGCTTCGGCAAGGAGACCAAGGGCAAGCGACGGCTGGTCGTGACGGGCGAAGGACTGCGGGCCGCGGTCGCTGGCCAAATCGCGATTCTGGACAAGGACAGGACCTTGGTGATTACGGCTGCCGACGGCGAGGAACTAACGTTGTCGATCCCCGATTCCCAGCGCATCGTGGTGGCCGAAGGCCAGAACGTCGTGCCTGGCGACATCATTACTCACGAGGTGGTGGAGACCTTGATTCCCAAGTGGCGGCAGATCTCGGTCTTCGAGGGCGAGCATGTCGAACGCGGCGAGGTCATCTCGGAGGGTCCGGAGAGTCCCCATGACATTCTTCGGTTGAAGGGAGTTGCCGAACTCGCGAAGTACATCATCTACGAAATCCAGGAGGTGTACCGGCTCCAGGGCGTGACCATCAACGACAAGCACATCGAGACCATCGTCCGCCAGATGCTGCGCAAGGTCGAGGTCGTCGACCCGGGCGACTCGGACTACATCCGGGGCGAGCAGGCGGAGTACGTCAATGTACTGCTCGAGAACGAGCGCTTGAGCGAACACGGTCTCAATCCCGTGACGTTCGAGCGTGTCCTGCTGGGCATCACGAAGGCATCCTTGGCGACGGAGTCGTTCATTTCGGCGGCATCGTTCCAGGAGACGACCCGGGTGCTGACCGAGGCGGCCGTCACCGGAAAACAGGACTTCCTCCGGGGATTGAAGGAGAACGTCGTCGTCGGGCGGCTGATCCCGGCCGGGACGGGATTGACCTACCACCAGGAACGCAAGCAGCGCCGGGAAGAGGAAGCCCAAGCCCGATTGGCACGCGAGCAAGGTGCGACGGCCGACGAGATCGAGCAGGCGTTGTCGGAGGCGTTGAGCTCGAGCTAGGCGGGGCGCGCACGACGGTTTCGCCGGCGTGCCGCCTGGCCGGTCGACGGGACAACGTCGCCAGACCGTTGGGAGATCCTCGTGATCCCCCATGGCGGCAGTTGACGCGGGACGCGAATTAGCGAAACCTGATTCGGATGAAGGGTCTCGCCGGCACGTACAGTTTCCAGGCGCTCCGGGGCGACCTCTTCGGCGGCATCACGGCCATGGTGGTGGCGCTTCCGGTTGCCCTCGGTTTCGGGGTGGCGTCGGGCCTCGGGGCGGCTGCTGGACTGTACGGTGCCATCGCGGCGGGCTTCTTCGCGGCGCTCTTCGGTGGGACGAAGTCGCAAATCTCCGGGCCGACGGCGCCCATGACCGTCGCGATGGCGGTGATCGTCACAGGCTATGCCAGCGACATCGCTGAGGCGCTTACCGTCGTCGTCATGGCCGGCTGTTTGCAGGTACTGCTCGGCCTGTCGAGGATCGGGCGGTTCGTGGCCTACACCCCGCATGTCGTGATCTCGGGCTTCATGTCGGGGATCGGCATCATCGTCGTGGTGATCCAGCTTCTGCCGTTCGTTGGCGGCGTGTCGGTGGCGGGTGGCGTCCTCGGCGCACTCGGCGCGCTACCCGGGGCGGTGGCGGACTTGAACGTCAGTGCGTTCGTGATCGCTGCCACGACCCTTGCCATCGCCGTGTTTTGGCCGCGCCGGTTCGCGCAGTACCTCCCGGCGCCGCTTGTGGCGCTCTTGGCCGGGACGTTGCTGGGTGTGCTCTGGCTAACGGATGCGCCGGTCATCGGAACGGTGCCCACGGGACTGCCGGCGTTCCAGTTCGAGTCGCCCGAATGGAGTTTCCTGGCGCGAGCGGTGGAACCCGCACTCATTCTCGCGCTGCTGGGGTCGGTGGACAGCCTGCTGGTGTCCCTGGTCGCCGATTCGTTGACCCGGACGCAGCACAGCCCCAACCGGGAACTGGTCGGGCAGGGAGTGGGCAACATAGTCGCCGGGCTGGTCGGGGGCGTACCGGGGGCGGGATCGCCGATACTGACGGTGACCAACATCCGCGCCGGGGGGCGAACCCCGGTGTCGGGCGTGTGCTATGCCGTGCTCATGCTCGCCTTGGTGCTCGGCCTTGGTCGATTCGTCGAACCCATTCCGCACGCGGCCTTGGCCGGTATTCTGGTCAAGATCGGCTGGGACATCATCGATTGGCGGTTGTTGTCCCGAGTGCATCGATTGGCGCGCGAGCATCTCGTGGTGATGTTGACGACGCTGGCGTTGACCGTGTTCGTGGATCTGGTGACGGCGGTGGCGGTCGGGCTGATCGCTGCGGGCATGGCGCACGCTCGTCAGCTCGAGCGCCTGGAGCTCGACAGCGTGGTTTCGGTGCCGTTCCTGGACCGGGAGTTCCTGGGCCGCAAGACGGATTCGTCCGATCCCTACTCGGCACGAGTGGGCCTGGTTGCGCTGAAGGGCAGCATCACGGTGGCCTCGTCGCACAAACTCGTCGCCGTGATCGCCGAGGACATCAAGGACCACGAGGTTGTGATCTTCGATTTCACCGGGACGTCGTATCTGGACGACAGCGCAGCGATGGTGATCGAACAGCTCTTGGAGGTGGCGAAGAGGGAGCAGACGTCCTACATCCTCATGGGCCTCTCCGGGGCCATCTCGCACACGCTGCACGCGCTCAACATACTCCGACAGGTTCCCAACGGGCAGATTGTCGAAACGTTGGAAGAGGCCCGCGACGTGTCCTATGGGTTGCTGTCGGTCGACTCGACAACGGGCTAGCGCGTCAAGGCAGACGGCGCGAAATCCGGGTAAGCTCAAGCCAATAGTAGCCTGGCACGGGATTCGCCTTGGCTAGGAGAGCCCATAGCAACTTGCTGCGTTGGGGCTTGATCGGTGCCCTCGTGGTCGTCGTTGCATCGGCCGACTGGTACGCGGGCGGCGTGGGGCCGCAGCTCGTTCTGGGAACGGCGACATTGAACCTCACTTCGGCGCCGGACGAGGCGAGTGTGTTCCTCGACGGCGCATCCGTTGGACGCACGCCGCTGCGCAACACGCGAGTGCTGCCTGGCGCGGTCGTCATTCGGATGGAGCACCGGTTCCACGACGCCGTCGCACGCCGGGTAGTCATGGGGCGAGGCGACGTGGTCGATGTTCATATCGAGTTCCCACCGTCGTCGGGGAGCCTTGAAGTGGTAACCAATCCCCGCGGCGCCCGAGTCTCGGTGGACGGCAAGGACATCGACGACGTGACTCCGGTCGTGCTGACGCCGCACGCCACGGGATCTTACAAGGTCACGACGTGGATGCACGGCCGGGAGCGCAAGACCGAGGCGGTCGAGGTGCTGCCCCGCCAGAACACGGAGGTCGCTTTCGAACTGGAACGCGTGCCGATGAGCGAAATCTACGTGTCCCGGATCCCCCGGGACGCCGAACTCGAGATCGAGGGCAAACCCTACGAGCCCGGGATGACGCTGCCGATCGGCACCTACACCTTGACGGCACGTCGGTCCGGGTACGCGCCGGTGGACAGGACCATCGAGTTCACGCGGGGCCGCAATGATCGGTCGGTAATTCTGGAACGCCTCAAGGGCAGCCTTTCGGTGGTCGTGAGCCCCGACCGCGCCGAAGTGGAAGTGTCCTATCCGCACACCGACGGATGGCGCAGGCTGCCCTACAGGGACGGGATGGTCATTCCTACGGGACCGGTGTTGGTTCGTGCCACCGCATTGGGCCACCGCCCCTACCAACGGCAGCTAACCATGGGACCGACAACGCTGAAACACGTCATTCGAATGGAAGAGTACGACATTCGGCCGGGTCGGCGGTTCCGGGACGAACTCGCATCGGGCGGGGAGGGCCCGCTTCTGGTGATTGTCGGCACGGGGCGTTTTCGCATGGGTTCGGAATCGGGCCCGGCGGACGAGCGGCCCGTGCGAACCGTCGTCATCAAGGAACCGTTTGCCATCGGGGTCTACGAGACAACGCGAGACGACTACGACCTCTATCGAGCCGCCCGAGGTTTGCCGGCGGCGGTATCGAAGCCCCTTGCACCGGAAGACACCATTTCCCCGGAGTCCATGGGCAGACTTCCCATGACCCGTCTTGCCTGGGAAGACGGCAGAGACTATGTCGAGTGGCTGAGCGAAGAGACGGGCTACCGCTACCGCCTACCGAGCGAAGCGGAGTGGGAATACGTGGCGCGAGCCGGATCGACCGGAAGGTACTATTTCGGCGCGGATCCGAAGGAACTCTGTGTCCACGCCAACATCGCCGACAGCGCGTATGCGAGCCAGTTTCGGAAGGCTGATGTTGCCGACTGCACGGATGGGACTGTGCGGTCGGCCAGCGTTGGGAGTTTCCCTCCCAATGCGTTCGGCGTGCACGACATGCTGGGCAATGTCGAGGAGTGGGTTGCGGACTGTTGGCGCGACAACTATCGCAGGGCACGGAATGACCAGCGCGCCCGAACCGGTGATTGCGCGAGCCATGTCCTCAGGGGCGGGGCATGGGACTCGTCGCCCCGCGAGGTGACGGTGAGCTACCGTTCGTTGAGCATCCGCGGCAGCAGTACGCGGGGTGTGCGCGTCGTTCGAGAGCTGTAACGACCGGTCATTAGGTCTTGCGGGATGCCGACAAGGACGCCAAATCGGGGATTGCCACCTTGACGGCGTCTTCCAGCCTGTCGACCAGCGTGACGGTCATGTCGTTGCGCACCGGGGTCGGTAGCTTGGCGAGTTCGGCCTCGTTGTCCCGGGGCAGTATCACGTGGCGGATGCCCGTTCGATGCGCGGCCAGCACTTTCTCGCGGATGCCTCCCACCGGCAGGACCAGCCCGGATAGGGTCAATTCGCCGGTCATCGCGATGTCGTCGCGCACGCTCATGTTGCTGTAGAGCGATGCCAGCGCGGTGGCCATCGTGATACCGGCCGATGGACCGTCCTTGGGTACGGCACCGGCTGGAACGTGGACGTGGATGCCGTTTTCCTCGATAGTCGCACGGTCGATGTTGAGTTGGTCGGCAACGGACCAGATGTAGGAACGCGCCGCCTTGACCGACTCCTGCATGACCTGGCCGAGATGCCCCGTGATGATGGTCTTGTCGTCCCTGTGGGTGAGCGTTGCCTCCACGTACAGAACGTCGCCACCGGTCTCCGTGTAGGCGAGGCCGGGCGCCACGCCGGCGACGAGGTTCTCGCGCTGCCTGTCCGTCTTGAACTTCTCGGGCCCGAGCAGGGTGGGCAGGTCGTCCACGGTAATCGGTTCGATCGTCGCCTCGGATTGCAGGATCTGCCGGGCGCGTTTGCTCGCGACGCGTCCGATGGCTCGATCGAGTTCGCGGACGCCCGCCTCCCTCGTGTGCCGTCGGATCGCCCAGGACACGGCGTCGTCGGTGAGGTCGAGCTGTTCCTTTTCGAGGCCGGCGTTCTCGCGTTGGCGGGGTATCAGGTAGCGGCGGGCGATCTCGAGCTTCTCGAGTTCGCTATAGCCGGTTAGTTCGAGCACCTCCATGCGGTCAAGCAGCGGAGGAGGCACGCCGTCCAGGTGATTGCAGGTCGTGATGAAGAACACCTTGGACAGGTCGAAGGGCAGGTTCAGGTAG
>JAPPKV010000358.1 GCA_028819775.1 Gammaproteobacteria bacterium
TCCGGGAACTCATCAACCGGGGTCCGGAGCCGAGGACCGTTGATGCCGTCGCCGCTGCCCTGGCGGTCATCGATACGAAGGGCGCGCGGGCACTCGAAGCGGCCGAATTCCTCATCGAGCAAACCACTGACCTGCGCCCGACCGGCGCGATGGTCTTCTCGCGGTGGCTCATGATCAGCGCCCAATCAGGCGAGTCGGCCCTGATCGAGCTAGTCGGACCGAATTGGGCTGTGATCGGCGACTACCTCGAACAATTGGAGGCAAGGGAGACCGCCGAGCGCGACATCCGAGCCAACGAGCCAGACGGGAAAGAGCAGTCAGTCCGGCTCGCGGAGCTGGGCGACCGGCCCACGCCGAGTCGCGCCAGCGCCGCCGCGATCGCCATCCTCGACCTGGGAGGCGAACACGAGAAAACCCGCCAGGCAGCGGAGTTCCTGCTCGACCATCCCACCCGCGGCGGTGCCGCCCGGGGACTGAACGCCGCCCAGGCACTGGCCGCCCATTTTCCCGACTATGACCAGTGGCCGTTGCGGCTGGACCAAGTGAACGGCATGTCCAACGTACACCCGCCCGCGAAGGCGTTCATCAACGACCTTGCGGACAGCCTCGAGGATCCCATTGCCCGCGCCACGGCCCGGTACTTCGCAGCCAGCCACCTGATCCAGTCGGCCAATCTACAGACGCTTCCACAAGCCGAGCGCACTGCGCACGAAATGCAAGCCTTGGCGCTGGCCACGGGTCTGAGCGACGGCATCGCGGACGAGGTGTTCATCCTCATGCGGCAGGACGCCGACGGTACCGAGCGCCCGATGACGTTCGCCGACGCGGAAGGCGAGTTGCTCTACAGCCTGCGGTCAACGACGGTCGGGGGATTCGTGTCCGACGTGACAGCCCCGCGTCTGGACGGAACGGCGGACAGTCTGTCGAACTACGCGGGGCAAGTCGTCCTCGTCGACTTCTGGGCGACATGGTGCGGGCCCTGCATCGCGGCGTTTCCGAAGCTGCGCGAGATGACAGCGGAACTGCCCGACGAGCACTTCCAGATCGTCGGCATCAACGTCGACACGGAACTCGAGACCGCCGAAGACTATCTCGAGGACAACCCGCTGCCCTGGGTGGTCTGGCACGTGGGCGACGAGAGCGAAATCGTCCGGAAATGGCGCGTGACCGGGTTTCCGACATACGTCCTGATCGGTCCCGAGGGCAGGATCCTTGCCAGGAACGCCGGCACGTTCGACGAGGACTTCAGAACGATCATCGAACAAGCCGTGAGCGAACTTTAACGAGCCCGAAGCAGCAACACCATGAAGTAGGCCCTGTCGTCGCACAGGACATCGATGCAGTCGAAGCCGCCCGCGTCGGCAAGGCCGATGAACTCCTCCGGCCCGTACTTGTAGGAGTTCTCCGTGTGCAACCGCTCGCCCTTGGCGAAGTGGACCTCGGTACCCGCAACATGGACCCGTTGGTCCCGATCGGACACCAAGTACATCTCGATGCGGCCCGCTTGCACGTTGTAGACGGCGAGTGTCGGAATCCCGACGGATCGAAATCCGCTCCGACGGCGTTGTTGACGTTGCGCAGGAGGTTTTTGTTGAACCGCTCGGTGACACCGCCCGGGTCGGTGTAGGCGCGATCCAGAACCTCGGGGTCCTTCTTGGTGTCGACGCCCAGGACCAGCCAGCCACCCGGGCCCACGACCTGGGTCACCCCGCGCAGGAAGTCGCGCGCAGCCGGGGGTTCGAAATTGCCGATGCTTGACCCCGGGAAGAACGCCAGGCGCGGCAGCGCGGCGACCGGCGGCGGCAGCTCGAACGGGGCGGTGTAGTCGGCACACATGGGATAAACCGCGAGTTCCGGGTAGCCGCCGAGTAGCGCCTTGGCCGACTCCTCCAAGTGGACTCGGGAGATGTCGACGGGTACATAGGCCGCCGGACGGCACGCTTCGATCACGAGGCGGGACTTGGTGCTGCTGCCGCTCCCGTATTCCACGAGACAGGCGCTTTTGCCCACCCGATCCGCAATCGACCCGGCATTCTCGCGCAGAATCGAGGTCTCGGTGCGGGTCAGGTAGTAGTCCGGCAGTCCGGTTATGACGTCGAACAGCCTTGAACCCTCGGCGTCATAGAAGTATTTCGGCGGAATCGACTTGGCGGGTCTTGTCAGCCCGTGCAACACCTCGGCGGTCATATCGGGAAGTGCGGGTTTCAGGTCGAAGAATTGATAGCGGGGAGTCGCTTCCCCGTTGTGCAAGTGCGTGTCGATGGATCCGTTCCTTAGGTGGTTCGCGCGAGCCTTATGCCGGTGAACTGCCAGCGATCCGGCGGATAGAAGAAGTTCCGATAGCTCGCACGGACGTGGCCCAGAGGCGTGGCGCACGAACCGCCGCGCAGCACCATCTGTCCCGACATGAACTTGCCGTTGTACTCACCGAGCGCTCCACGCAACGGTTCGAAGCCCGGGTAGGGGCCATAGGCGCTCGACGTCCACTCCCAGCAGTCCCCGAACAACTGCGCCATCGAGCTGCTCGCAGCGGGTCTGGGGTGCATTGCGTCCTGGGTATCCGCGAAGTTGCCGTCGATCGGCTGCGTCGCCGCCGCGGCCTCCCACTCCGCCTCTGTCGGCAGCCGGGCACCCGCCCAGCGCGCGTAGGCGTCCGCCTCGTAGTGACTGACGTGGGTCACGGGCGCATTCGGCGCCAGCGGTTGTTCCCCGTCGAGCCGGTACTCGAGCCAGCGGTCATTTACCCGGTTCCAATACATCGGGGCGTCGATGGTGCGTTCCGAGCGCCAGCGCCAGCCGTCCGCCAACCAAAGTGAAGGCTCGGCATAGCCGCCATCGGCGATGAACTCCGCGAACTCGCGATTGGTGACCAGGCGGTTGCCCAGCGCGAACTCGTCGATCCAGACCCGGTGGCGTGGGCACTCGTTGTCAAACCGAAAGCCATCGCCGACACGGGCGCCGATTAGCACGATGCCGGCGTCGTACTCCGTGTAAGCAAGGTCTCCTGAGCTACCGCCGAGGCTGTCATGGCCCTCGACGTAGGCTGGTTTCAGCGGATTGAGGCCGAAATTGGCCTTGATGTCCGTGACCAGGAGTTCCTGATGCTGCTCCTCGTGGTGAAGCCCCAAGGTGATTCGGTCCGCGATGTCGGCGTCACCGCGTCCGAGTAGACCACGCATCGCGGCGTCCACGTGGTCGCGGTAGTCCAGGACCGCCGACAACGTGGGCCGGGACAACCGTCCCCGCTCCGGGCGTGGGAACTGCTGTCCGATGCCGTCGTAGTACGAGTTGAACAGGTATTCGAAATCGGCGTGGAACGGGCGGTAGTCGGGCACGTAGGCCTTGAGCAGGAACGTCTCGAAGAACCAGGTCGTGTGCGCCAGGTGCCACTTCGGCGGGCTGGCCTCGACGATGGGTTGAACACCGTGGTCCTCCACGGCGAGCGGCTCGCAGATCGTTAGCGAACGTTGGCGGACCTCGTCGTAGCGCACGCCGGCTTCCTCGCGCGGAGCGGTCTGGACGCCCCTCGCTGCATTCGCGCTCAAGCGACCGCCGCGGCTCGGCGCGAGCGGGAACGAGAGTGCCCGTCAACGGTGCAACCCGCGAGTCGTGTTGGTGGCTTGGTCACCTGACGCCCCCTTCGCCAAGCCTGCCAGCATAGGAAAGCCGTGCTCGCAATGTCAAAAAGAGGTCGCCTCGGCGTCGATCAGTCGCGCGCCGGAATACGACTGCTCAAGGCCCGGTGGAGCGTCGCGAGTCGGGTCGCATCGAACGGCGAGGAGATATTGCCGTAGTGCCTGCCCGACGGATCCACCACCGCGATGCGTCCGGAGTGGTTCATGGTGTAGCCGAGCTCCGAGTCCTCCAATAGTTCCTTGGAGAATCCCGCATGGAAGCTCCGAGCGAATACGAAGATGTCCGGCACCGAACCGGTCAATCCCACGAAATCATTCGAAAAGGTCCGGACGTACTCCAAGAGCACATGGGCCGTGTCGCGCTCCGGATCGACCGTGACCAGGATGCCCTGGAATGGCTCGTCGCCTGCCTCCACAAGCACCGTCTCGGCCTCGCCGAGCACGGCCATGGCGATCGGGCAGATGTCCGGACAGTTGGCAAAGCCGAAGAACATGAACGACCACCGGCCGCGCAGTCGTTCCGGACCGAAGTCTCCGCCCGCAGCATCGGTGAGCAGAAAGTCACCCACGTCGCGCGGCTCTGGATACGGCATAAAGTTGAACGCCTTGAGTTCCTCGTCGGAGAACTTCGTGTCCGGACCGAAATAGACCACCGCCACACCCCCTCCGACGAGGGCGGCCAGCAGGAGTGCGAGGATGGCAACCTTCATCGTTCGATTATGCGCCGGTCCGGCGAATCGAGTAATTCACCGTTACAACGACCAGCAGCAAGGCTGCGGCCCCGGCATTGTGCAACACGGCAACGGCGAGCGGCAGGGCGAAGACCACGTTGGCGATGCCAAGCGCCAGTTGGACTGCCAAGACGCCGACGAGCACCCAGGCCAACGGTCGCGACCCCAACCGAACCGCCAGCCAGCCAGCAAAGAGCAGAACCGCCACTGCCCCGAACCGGTGCACAACGTGGATCGCCACGCGGGCGTCGCTCGACATCAAGCCGCCGAGGTAGTTCGGCCCCATGTCCTGGAAGATGTCGAAGCCAGCGGCGAAGTCCATGTCCGGTATCCAAACACCGTGGCAGGTGGGGAAATCGGGACAGGCCAGGGCCGCGTAGTTGGCCGTCAGCCAACCGCCCAGGGCGACCTGGATCACCACGACGACTAGGGTCGTCATCGACAGTCCCCGAAGCGACGCGTCCACCCGCCACGGTGGATCTCGCAGTATCAGCCACCACATCCATAGCAACGCAAGGGTGGCGAAGCCGCCCAAGAGGTGCGTGGTCACCACCTGCGGCCAGAGTTTCAGAGTGACCGTCCAGGCGCCGAACGCCCCCTGGGCGATGACCAATATGACAAGCGCCACGGGCAAACGCCACCGAAGCCCTTCCCTGACCGCCAAGACGGCCAGCGCCAGAACGGCGAGCCCGAGCGATGCCGCGGCGTAACGATGGATCATCTCCGGCCATGCCTTGTCGGCTTCGACGGGCGATTCCGGAAACGCGGCTTCGGCGCGAGCGATCTCTTCAGCCGTCTCCGGCACCAGGATCATGCCGTAGCAGCCCGGCCAGTCGGGACAGCCGAGTCCGGCATCCACCAGCCGCGTGTAGGCGCCGAGCACGACCACGACCGCAGCAAGCGCCACGGCAAGCGCGACAAGATTCGTCGACCGACGCGCGGCTTCAGGCATCGTCCGTGGGCTCCCTGCCTCTTCGGCGACCGATGAGCACGTAGCCGACGCCAACACCCACGCCGATCAGCAGCCACTGCACGGCGTAGCTCCAGTGCGTACCGGGTTCGTAGTCCCAGGCGAGGGAGGCGGAACGGAACACGCCCGCACCCCCGGACTCGAGCCGGATCTCCCGCGCACGTGCACCCGTCGCTTCGGCCATCCGTTCCGCGTCTACCACGCGCGCGGTCTTCGGCCACCGCTCTGCCCAGACCTCTTGCCGAAGCGCACCCGGCACGGGCGATGTCGGCCAAACCACACCGACCACCGATACGGTCTCCTTCGGTGTCTCGGGCACTGGCTCCGAAGGCGACCGCAACGTCCATCCCCGGTTGACAAGAAAACTGCCGCCGTCGGTCGTCAACACGGAAATCACGTCGAAACCGCGTGCTTGCGGCCGTTGTGCGACGAGGAACAAGCGCTCGGTGTCGTACCGACCCGTCAATGCCAGACGGGTGAAATCGGGCGTATCGGCCGTGA
>JAPPKV010000350.1 GCA_028819775.1 Gammaproteobacteria bacterium
GGATCGCCGCATGACGACGTTAGCGCCCACTCACCAACGATTTGTCGTACACCCAAGTACGGCTTGCCGCTGTGGTCGTGCGGCGGCGGTGGGGTATGCTTCGGCGTCGACGGGTCGAACAGGGGCGTCCGATGCCGGTAGTGGAGTTCCTCGATCACGGGCGGTGGGCGGAGGTCGTCCTGAACCGGCCGGAGCGCCGCAACGCCATCGATGGCCCCTTGGGCGAAGCGCTCGCCGCGACGATCAAGCGGGCCAATGCCGACGACGGCGTCCAGGCCATACTTCTCCGGGGTGCCGACGGCGCGTTCTGTTCCGGCCTCGACCTCAAGGCCTTCAATGCCGAGGTGCCCCCGGACTGGATGCCACGTTTCTCCACCATCTGGCGGGCCGCCCACAAGGCCATCTATGAGTGCGGTAAACCCATCGTCGCCGCCCTAGAGCGCTTCGCGATCAACGGCGGCGCTGCGCTGGCGCTGGCGGCAGACCTCCTAGTGGCCGGCGAAACCGCTTTCCTGCAGGTCGGCGAGGTCAAGCAGGGCATGGCGGCGCCGTACAACATGGCCTGGCTGCGACTGAGGCACAGCGAAAACACCGCCGCGCAATTGACGATGACCGGGCGGCGCTTTCCCGGGTCCGAGCTCGCCGCCATGGGCATCGCCTACGCCGCTGTTGCCGATGACGAGGTGGTCGCCGCCGCACGCCAATTGGTCGAGGAACTGGCCGCCTACCCCGACGGCGCGCTGGCGCGGATCAAGACGCTGCTACGCGCCTACAACAACATCCCGGCCGACGACTGGTTCGAACGGGCCACACGCCACGCGGGTTCCCGGGTCAGACCACGCGCCGTCGGTTCGTAGGGGACGCCAAGCCCCCACCGGGAAGGTCCCCACCCGGAAGGAAAGGTCCCCACCCGGACACACGGCACGCAAATCGGACACGCGCGCACAGGTCCCCACCCGGACACACGGCACGCAAATCGGACACGCGGCTGCGACCCGGCCACACGGCGCACAGGTCTCCGGGTCAGGCCGCCGGGCCGTGGTCCGGTTCTCCCGTCGCGCCTCGGCGCGGGCCGCAAGGTATAGTGCCGCCATGACCGACCTTGCGCCGGCCGCGCCGAACGAGCGTATCGAGGCCATCGACACCATCCGAGGCCTCGCGCTTCTCGGCATCCTGATCATCAACATCCTGGCTTTCGGCCTGCCGTTGCGGGCGGTGTTCGATCCCACCGTCGACGGTTCGACCACCGGCATCGACTTCGCCGCCTACTTCGCCATGGGGTTCGTCTTCGAGGGCGCGATGCGCGGGCTGTTCTCCATGCTGTTCGGGGCCGGCATCGCCATGCTGGCGGCAAGCGGCAAGGGCGCGGCGGTCCACTACCGCCGCCAGTTGCTGCTACTCGGGATCGGCCTGATCGACGCCTTCGTCCTGCTGTGGACCGGCGACATCCTCGTGCCCTACGCGCTGGCCGGGATGGTCCTCTACTTCGCACGCAACTGGCGGCCGCGCGGCCTGTTCATCGCCGCCGGCTTTGTCTTCGCCTACCTGGTGATCGTATACAGCGCATTCTTTGGGATTCTGACGGTCCTGCCCGAGCAGGCCGAAGCCGTGCAGGTCCGGTTGGACGCCGGCGAGTCGGTATCGGCCGACGAGCGGGCAATGCTCGACGGATGGCGGGAACTGGAGGTCAACATCGAACCGACCCCGCGCCTGCTCGAGCGGGAGAGGCTCAAGTTCCAGGGAACCTATTGGCAGTCCGTGGAGGCCAACGCGGAGGAAGTCATCGGACTCTATGCATTCGCGCTGCCCTATTTCATCATTTGGGACGCCATCGCGTGCATGCTCCTCGGCATGGCCCTCTACAAGGTCGGCTTCCTGACCGGACAACGAAGCCAGCGCTTCTATCTTGCGACCGCCATCCTCGGCTTCGGCGTTGGCCTTGCCGTCAACGGCTTCGAAATGGCCATGAAGATCGCCACCGACTACGCCGACGAGTGGGTGTCCGGCGCGTCCGTTCCCACCAACGACCTCGGGCGGGTGTGCATGGCGTTGGGATTCGTGTCGGCGGTCATGATCGCCACCGCGCGCGGCTACCTCGCGAAACTGCGGCGCGGGCTCGCGGCCGTGGGACGCATGGCGCTCTCAAACTACATACTGCAGAGCATCTTCGGGATCGTGATCTTCCACGACATGGGCTTCGGTCTTTGGAACGACCTCGACCGCCACCAACTCTACTACGTGGTGTTCGGGCAGTGGGCGGTGATGATCGCGTTCAGCGTGTGGTGGCTCAATCGCTACCGGTTCGGGCCGTTGGAATGGGTGTGGCGGACACTCACCTATGGGCGCTGGCAACCGATGGCTCTTGTCGGCAGCACGGGACGGGACAAGCCCGTCCCCTACGGGAGTCGCTCGAACGACGCGGGACCCGACAAGCCCGCCTGCGAAGGTGGCATGAACAACGCGGGACGGGACAAGCCCGCCTGCGAAGGTGGCACGAACGCGGAACGGGACAAGCCCGTCCCCTGCGAGGGTGGCACGAACGACGCGGGACAGGCGTGAAGGAAGGCCGTGTCGCCGTCCGCGGCATTGAACTCGCCTATTTCGAGTGGGGGGCGCGGAGCGGGCCGACGGTTCTCATGCTGCACGCCACGGGCTTCCATGCCCGGTGCTGGGACGGCGTGATCCGAAAGCTCGGAGCAAGCACGCACGTCATCGCCGTCGACCAACGCGGCCACGGGCGCTCTGCGAAGGCGCCGCCCTACGACTGGTCGGAGTTCGGCGCCGACACGGCTGCCCTGGTCGAAGCGCTCGATCTCGACGACATCATCGGCGTCGGTCACTCCATGGGAGGCCATGCCGCCGTCCAAGCCGGCGGCGAGCACGCGGACCGGTTCCGGGCGTTGCTGCTCGTCGATCCCGTGATCCTGGATCCCGGCGCCTACGCCCGGCCGGCACTGTTCCGCTCTGCCATCGACCACCCGGTTTCTCGTCGACGCAATCGCTGGACGTCGCCCGAGGAAATGTTCGAACGGTTCAAGAACCGGCATCCCTTCAGCGTGTGGATTCCCGATATCCTCATGGACTATTGCCGGTTCGGCATCGTCCCCGACGGCAACGGGTTCGTGCTCGGCTGTCCGCCCGAGGTCGAAGCCGCCATATACACCGGCAGTGCCGGTCGCGACATCCGCGAGATCATCACCAAGATGGCCAAACCAGTGGTCGTGCTGAGGGCCAAACGGCCTTCGCCGGATCGCCACGGCACGCTCGACACGGGAGCGATGGATTTCGCCCGTTCCCCGACATGGCCCGGATTGGCGGCGGCGTTTCCCAACGGCCGCGACGTCCATCACCCGGAACTGACGCACTTCATGCCGATGCAAGCGCCCGATCTCGTGGCCCGCCATATTCGCGACCTAGTCGTCGCGGACGACGCCGGATGCCGGCTGCAGAGCGCGAGGGGCTTGCCTCTTCCATGAAAGCGCCACTAGCAAAGCGATTCGCCGAACGGGTGCTCGCGTCCCGTTGGCTGGTCATTTCGGCCACGCTCCTGTTCGTCGCGGTCGCGGCAAGCGGCATTGCGCGGCTCGAATTCGCCGCCGACTACCGGATCTTCTTCGACGAAGACAATCCGCAGCTGCTGGCACTGGAAGACTTGGAGAATACCTACGGAAAGAGCGAGAACGTCGCATTCCTGATCGTTCCCGACGACGGCGACGCCACGTCGCAAAACGCGCTCTCCGCTGCCGTCTGGCTCACCGAAGCCGCCTGGCAGACACCGTATACAAGGCGCGTCGACTCGCTGGCGAACTTCCAGTACACGACCGCCGACGGCGACGACCTATACGTGCGGGATCTCGTCGACCCCCAGGAACTGACCCAGGCCGAAACGCGGTCGCGAATCCGCGACATCGCGCTCGCCGATCCGCGCATCTCGGGCAGCATCCTGGGTCGGAACGGCGATGTCAGCGTCGTCAGCGTGACGATCGAGCTGCCGCAAGAGGGCCTGCTGGATGCCGTGTCGGAAGTTGCCGACTTCGCCAGATCGATCGCAGAGGAGGCGGAAGGACGGTTTCCCGGCATAGACCTCCGCACCGTCGGCACGGTCATCGTCAACCAGACGTTCTTGGAAGCGTCGATCAACAGCCAGATGATCTTCCTGCCCGCAAGCCTTCTGCTCATGGCGGTCATCCTCGGCGTCCTCACCCGGAGCTGGGCCGGGGTCGCGGCAACCGGGTTCGTCATCGTCTTTTCCATTCTCGCGGCGATCGGCCTCGGCGGTTGGGCCGGCCTACCGTTTTCGCCGCCCATCTCGCCGGCGCCGACCATCGTGCTGATGATCGTGGTGGCGAACTGCGTGCACCTGCTGGTGGCCTTGCAGCGGCATCTGCGCGCCGGGGACTCCAGGCACGACGCCATCGTCGAATCCTTGCGCCTGAACCTGCACCCGGTTTTCCTGGCGAGTCTTACGACGGCGCTCGGATTCCTGAGCATGAACTTCTCCGAGGTGCCTCCGTACCGTCATCTCGGCGACTTCGTCGCATTCGGTATCGCGGCTTCCTTCATTCTCTCCGTCACCTTCATGCCGGCCCTGCTCTCGCTGCTCCCGGTTCGCGCAGCAAAAGAGCGACGGTTCAGCGGACCCTCGATGAGCCGCCTTGCGGACTTCGCACTGCGCCACAGAAAGGCGCTGTTGTGGGGGTGGCCCGTCGTCGTGCTGGCGATGATCTTTGCCATTCCGCGCAACGAGCTCAACGACGTGCTGGTCCATTTCTTCGACGAGAGCGTCGAGTTTCGCCAAGACACGGATTTCATGGACGAGCACCTAAGCGGCAACACCCTGCTCGAATATTCGCTCCACGCATCGGCCCAGGGCGGGGCCACCGATCCCCTCTTCCTCGCGGAGGTCTCGAATTTCGCCGAGTGGTACCGCGAGCAGCCCCCGGTACGCCACGTGGCGGTCATCACCGACACCTTCCAGCAACTCAACCAGAGCATGCACGGCGACGACCCGGCCCAATACCGTATTCCGGAAAGCCAGGAGCTGGCGGCCCAGTACCTGTTGCTCTACGAGCTATCGCTTCCGCAGGGGCTCGACGTGAACAACCAGATCGACCGATCGAGATCGGCCACACGGGTGTCGGTATCGGCCGAGACGCTCTACTCGCAGGAGGTGCTTGACCTGAACGCCCGTGCCGAGGCCTGGCTCCGGGAAAACGCATCGCACGTCTCGGGTGTGAGCAGCACCGGTCCCGCAACGCTCTTCGCCTACATCGGGCAGCGCAACATCCGCGCCATGCTGATCGGGACCATGGTCGTACTGGTCGCGATATCCGCCATTCTGCTGTTCGCGTTGAGATCGTTGCGGCTCGGCTTGATCAGTATCGTTCCCAATCTGCTGCCTGCCGTCCTGGGCTTCGGGGTCTGGGGATTGACGGTGGGCCAGGTGGGCCTGTCGCTTTCGGTCGTGGTGGCGATGACCATCGGCATCGTCGTCGACGACACGGTGCATTTCCTGAGCAAGTACCGCCGTGCGCGGCAGGAATACGGACGGAAACCCGAAGAGGCAGTGCGCTACGCCTTCGACACCGCCGGACGCGCCCTGCTGACAACGACCGTCGTGCTGGTGGCCGGTTTCCTGATATTCGCGTTTTCGCCATTCGTTCCCACCGCCCAGGTCGGGGTCTTGACGGCGATGATCATCGGCTTCGCCCTTGTTGCCGACCTGACCCTCCTGCCGGCACTGTTAACGACGACGGACCGGGATTCCAGCATATTCCAATAAGAAAGTGAGCCTATCCGCGCGGCTTTCGTGGCGGGGA
>JAPPKV010000487.1 GCA_028819775.1 Gammaproteobacteria bacterium
GTGCCGGATCGTCCAGATAGCTCGCGACCCGCGCCAGGGTGGTTCCTCGATGGGCACCTCCGAACTGCGGGAACAAAGACCTTCCTTGATCGCGCGTTGCCCGCGTCCTCCCTTGGCACCGGCCGGTTGACCGAAAACCGTCGTCCCAATCCCATGACGTTGTCCTCCCCTTCCCGGATTCCTCGACAGAGCGTGCACTGACGTGCGAGCTACGCTTAACTCGCGTTAATCGACTATTCTGTTGGGAAACCGCAGGAACATAGACTCAAGCAGTCTACGTTTCACGTAACCGGGGAGGCGCTTCGGGAAGGCTGCCCGGATGCCGCCACTGGCGAGTTCGTTGCGGACATGCAGGTGTCGTTGGTGAACGACGGGCCGGCAACGATTCTTCTCGACGTTCCCTAACAGCCGCCTCTAACAGGACGGCTCCACGAGCGTCCACTTCACGCCGCAGATGAACAGTTCATCGAATCTCTTCTCGACGCCGGGGACCGCCCACAGGTCCACGCCGACCACGCCGGTGCCGCCGCCGGGTTCCGACTCGACGAACCGCATGGTTTGCCCGGCCGCGAGTCTCAACGTCGCCGGCTCTTCCGGGTCAATCGAACACCCAGCCCCGAGACCCCCCATCCAACGCCGGCACATCTCCTCGGGATCGACGTCTCGGGGCGCGATCTCGACCGCCGCGAATCCGGTCGTCACGCCGCCGTGAGGCCGGGCGTCGACGTCGTTCTGCCATGTGTTTCCTGCCGGGAAATACGCCCCCTTGTTCCTTGGGAACTGATCGTGGCCTGGCCAGTTCTCCTGGATCTCGGCCAGTGTGCCAAAGTCCCTGGGATGGAACTGCACGTTGACGCCTGACACCGTGCCGGGTTGCTTGGCCAGGGACTCGCCCAGCACGTAGCGTCCCGACTCGACTCCGGCCAGACCCGAACCCGGCGAGCCGGGACAGACGTTCCAACTGCCGGAGACGATCCCGATCCCCTCGCCCTGGGCCGACATCGAGCGCGAGGCCATCGCAACGTCGGGAACCTGCACGATTGCCATGTATCCGCAGTCCCCGTTGCGTTCCAGGAGCCGCGTCTGGGTCGTGGAACGCTCCCAGGCGAGGTCCGTTGGACATACCGTCTCCAGAAACGAGTCACCCAGGCGGATATGCGTGTTGTTGAGGTTCCCGCCGGCGGCCATTCGCGGGTCGCGAAACACCACGGGCGCATCGAACGCCGTACACAGCAGGTTCGAGGTCCACTCCAGATCCCGGGCGAGCAGGCAGATCTGGCGCAGGCGCAATACGGGGTCGGCCATCATTTCTGCTGTGCCTCCTCTTCTTCCTCTCCTTCCTCTTCCTCGTCTTCGGTGCGCGGCTTCTCCACCATCCGGGCGAGAATGATGCCGAATTCGAACAGCACCCAGGCCGGCAATGCCAGCATGATCTGGCTGATGATGTCCGGCGGCGTCAGCAGCATCCCCACCACGAAACAACCGACGATCACGTACGGACGCTTGCGCGCCATGCTGCGCGAGGAAGCCAAGCCGGTCTTGGCCAGCAGCACGGTGGCAACGGGAATCTCGAACGCGACGCCGAACGCGAAGAACAGCTTCAGCACGAAGTCGAGGTACTGGTTGATGTCGGTGGTCGGAGTGACGCCCGCGAGCCCCTGGCCGGCGAAGAACCCGAACGCCAAGGGGAATACGGCGTAGTAGGCGAAGGCCATGCCCAGGTAGAAGAGCGCCGTGCTCGACACCAGGAGCGGGACGGCGAAGCGCTTCTCGCGCAGGTACAGGCCCGGCCTGACGAAACCCCAGACCTGTTGAAGCACGTAGGGAATCGTGATGAACACGGTCACGTAGAGGCAGAGCTTCAAGGGGGTCAGGAAGGGCGATGCCACTTGGGTCGCAATCATGTCCCCGGGCAGGGCGTTGCGCATCGGCCCCGTGACGAAGTCGAAGATCTCGTCGCTGAAGTAGTACACCGGGAAGAACGACACGAACACGACCAAGAGACTCCGCAGGATGCGGGTTCGCAGTTCCAGGAGGTGGGACAGGAACGGCTGCTCGTCCGCGTCCACCCGTTCGTCGTGGGCCCGTTCGCGATCCGTCTCGGTGACGGACCCCGTCGAGTCGGCGTCCGTTCCGGAAGCGGATTCGGTCCCATCCGCCAGCGCCTTCTCCGCGCCTTGCGACGACTTCCGCCGCCAAAAGCGCGACAGGCCCCTAGCTGGGCTTTGCGTCGTCGGCGTCTCCGTTTTCGTCGCGCTTCGCCACCGGCCGGTCAGCAGCTTGCGCCATCGGTTCTTCAATGCGGTTGATTTCCTCGCCCATGGCCTGGACCTCGCGTTCGACGCGTTTCACGTCGGCCATGACCTGTTCGTTGTGAAGTTGCCTGCGGACCTCGTCCATGCCGATCTCGCGCTCGATCTCGGTCTTGACGTTGTAGTAGTTGCGCCGCAGCCGGCCGATCCACAGTCCGAGTGTCCTGAGGGCTCCCGGCAGCCGCGACGGGCCCAGGATGACGAGCGCCACCACCGCTGCAAGGAAGAACTCCGGAAAGGAGAAGTCGAACATCGTGCGTTTTTACTCGGTGCGCGTCGCACCCGGACTCGCCGATGCCTCCTGGCCTTCGTGCTCTAGAGGCTTGGCCTCCGCGCCGCCTTCGTTCTCGCGCACGGCCTTGCGGAACCCCTTGATGGCGTTGCCGAGTTCCGAACCCAGGCTCTTGATGCGTTTGGGCCCGAACACGACCAACACGATCAACAGGACCACCAGGACGACCACGAGTTCTTTGGGGCCGAACATGGCACCTCCTCAAGCGTTTAGCGCGAACGGAATCGGAGTCTGTCCGAATTGGGATCGAGCGGCAACCACATCTGTCGACCGCTTAAGCAACATCAGCCGGCCAGCAAATAGCGGAGCGGCCAGTCAATGGCACGGCTGATGCCGATTCGGGGCGTGGTCAATATCTCGGCGGGTTCACGCTCGCCCGCGAAGATCGTAACGGTGCCCTCGCCGCAAAGATCCTCGCCGTAGTGCTGCATGTCTATGGCCAAGGCCTGGCACAGTTTCGCTGGACCGTCCGCGAGACGCGAATCGGGCACGTCCCCCCGCCGGCAACGCATCAGGGCGACTCCCGCTACCGGTTCGACCGCCCGGACGAGCACACATCCCGGCACTCCTTGTTCCTGCACGACGACGTTGAGACAGTGGTGCTGCCGGGTCCGATAGACGTAGGCATGACCGGGGCGACCGAACAGCACCTCCGTACGCTTGGTACGACCACGATAGGCATGGGCCGCCGGGTCGTCGGCCGCGAGATAGGCCTCGGTCTCGACGATGCGCCCCGCTGTCCGGCCGTGTACCAGCATCGCGCCCAGCAGCCCGGGTGCCACGAGTCGAGGATCACGGGCGTAGAACGCCCGGTCGAGTGGCTTGTTTCGCTTCGTCATCGTCGTCGCGCGCGGGGGCGCACAGCGTACAACACCCGCACGAGGGCTATACTCCATCCCGAGTCGCGAGCCGGCACTGGAGTGTCCTCAACGACCTGTCTTAAGGGATATCCCGTGCACCACCCGAAGCCAGCAACCGAGACCACCGAGGGGTGTGCCGTCCACAGGCACGCCGACGACCGCGACCACCAACGCATGCTGGCCCGCGCCTTCGCGCTGATTGCGGGATTCATGCTCGTCGAGGTAGTCGGCGCCTGGATCGGCAACTCCCTGACCCTTGCGGCGGACGCTGGCCACATGTTCCTGGATGCCTCGGCGCTGGGTTTGGCCTGGTTCGCGATTCGCCTGTCCCGGCGTTCCCCAGACGACCGGCTGACCTACGGCTATCACCGCTTCCAGGTACTCGCCGCGTTCGTCAATGCGCTGGCGCTGTTCGGCCTTTGCGCGTGGATCCTCATCGAGGCTGTCGGACGCCTTCGCGCCCCCGAAGCAATCGCTCCGCTGCCGGTACTCGCCGTCGCCGTCGTCGGTCTCTTCGTCAACCTCGTCGCGTATCGCATGCTGCACCGATCCGACAATCTCAACGTGCAGGGCGCCGCTCTGCACGTGCTCGGCGACCTGTTGGGCTCGGTGGCCGCCATCGTCTCCGCGTTGACCGTATTGTGGTTCGGGTGGCGCTACGCCGATCCGATCCTCGCTCTGGTCGTGGTGGCCATTCTGGTTCGGGGTGCGTGGCGGGTGCTACGGGATGCCGCGAGGATCCTATTGGAAGCGGCGCCCCAGGGCGTCGACATCAACGCTGTGCGAGATGCATTGACGCAGGTCACCGGTGTGCTCGACATCCACCACCTCCACGTTTGGGCGCTGACCGGCGATAGGCCCATGTTGACCCTGCACGCCCGGATCGCTGAGGATGCCGACGAACAGTCCGCCGTCAGCCGCCTCAAGGCGGTGCTACGCACGAGCTTCGGCATCGACCATTCCACCATCGAAGTGGAGCGGGGCGACTGCCCCGACGAGGCGCAAACCGTTACCCCAATAGATCCAACGCTTGATCGATGAGGGGTGTCATCGAGTTCTTCGTGACCTCCCACGAGGGATCCACGCGCTTGCCCCGGCGGTGCAGGCTCAGATTGAAGCCGGTGATGATGGCGAACTTGTAGGCCGCCAGCGCCCGGAACCAGTTCAGGTCGGGCAGCACTTCGCCGTGGGCTTCGGCGTAGAGCGCCATCAGTGTGTCGGGATCGAGGAACATGGGGCGCTCGACGGTTGCCTTCGCCCAGGCGTCGCGGTCACTGAACGTGCAGATCCAGCCGACGTCGTTGAGCGTCGCGCCGATACCGGTCAGTTCCCAGTCGATGACGGCAAGCAGTTCGGGCGGACGTTCTGCCGTCGGCATCGAAAAGAATAGGTTCGAGGTCTGGAAGTCGCCGTGGAAGATGCCGACCGGTGCGTCGGACGGGAGCGTTTCGAGTAGGCGGCGCCGACAATCCGGTACGCGGGTCAAACACTCGGGGTCCGCGGCCCGTTCGTAGAATCGGTCCCAGCGCTCGACGTCTTCATTGAACGGCACCGGATCGCCCAGGTACGGGGCGCGGGAGGAATCGACCTTGTGGATGCCCGCGAGGGCCGTCATGACCTGGCGTCCCATGTCCAGCAGGACCTCTTCGTCCAGGGCCGACGCCCATTCCCCCCGCCCTAGGCGGAGCACGTCGCCGTCGAGCTTCGGCACCACGAAATACGGACAGCCGAACCATTCGAGATCGTCGCCGGACCAGCGCACGCGGCAGTGGGGCACGTCGGTTCCTTCCAGTGCATTCAACGCAGCCACCTGACGAAGCACGTCGGCGGTGCCGCGCCAGTTGACGTTGGGCGGCGGCAGGCGGATGAACCAGGACTCGGTAGCGCCCGTTGCCGTGGCAACGCTGAACCCGTAGGAGAATCCCGCGTGGCCGGGCATCGTGTGCACGTCGAACACCCGAACGTCGCTGCCGTACTTGGCGCGGCAAAACGGGATCAACCGATCTGCGAGCTCCTCGACGCGCACGGGGAGTGAGCTATACCGGTGCCGGCCCCGGGAACCGTTCTCGCAACAGGCGCTTTAGGATCTTGCCGGAGGGATTGCGCGGCAACACGTCGACGAAGGCCGCACCCTTGGGTTGCTTGTAGCCAGCGAGTTTGCCGCGGCAGAACTCGAGCACCTCGCCTTCCGTCAACGCGTCATCGCTCTTGACCGCCACGACGAAGGGCGACTCGCCCCAGCGTTCGCTGGGTTGGCCGATCACGCCGGCTTCGCTGAGCCCCGGATGGGTCTGCAGAACCTTCTCGATCTCCGCCGGGTAGACGTTCTCGCCGCCCGAGA
>JAPPKV010000141.1 GCA_028819775.1 Gammaproteobacteria bacterium
CCTGCCGGGCGGATGTACCGAACTTGAGGGCCGCCGTCGAGGAGTACGGCGACCGTGGTTTCGCCATCTTCGCCTTCTCCTTGGATACCGACCGCGAAGACTGGAACGATGCGTCGGTGGAAGACGGCATCAACTGGATCAATACCTGCGACCTCAAGGGCTACGACAGCCCCATAAGCCAGCAGTACGGCGTGAACATGCTGCCGAAGAACCTGCTAGTGGACGCGAACGGCGTCGTAGTCGAGGTCCATGCGCGGGGAGAACGTCTGATGGAACGGCTGTCCGAGATGCTCGGAGACGGCGGCTGACGAGTCCCGAAGTTCCCCATGGTGACGTGGAACTTCCGTCACATCACCAATGCGGCCATGCGGGTGCGGATCGACGGGACGTGCTGGGAGGCGGGCTACGAACCGCCGGTGATCTGCACGCCAAAAAGAACTGATGGAGCCTGACAATGCGGACGAGAGAGACTGATCCGGTCATCGCTGAAGTACGGGCCGTCCGGGACCGATTCGCCGCGCGCGCCGGCCACGATGTGGGAGCCATTTTCCAACGGATTCGCGAGATGCAAGACGAGCCCGGGCGCGAGTACGTCACGTATCCCGCACGCCGGATCGCCGAAGGCACCGACAAGCCGCTGGCCGTGTGAATGGCTCGAAGGGCAGCACGCGGCCATCAATCCCGAAAGCGACGCCTGGGAGGCCTGAAAACGGTCGCACCAAGGTCGCGACATCTGACCGTATGGGGCAGGCGGCAGGCCGGCAACAGGCCACCTATTCGGACGGCCCCCCGATCAGCCTCCGATTCTGATTCCGTAGTCGAGTGCCTGCAGCCCATCCGCCTTCAAGGCAGGAGAGTCGACCGACCACTCCAAGCGGCGGGTTCGTCGAGCAAGCCGCGGTGCGCTGACGACATATCGCTCGTCGTAGCGCCGATACAACGTGTCGAAGAAGCGCTCGAAGTGGATCGGGCTCTCGCTTGCCGGGAAGTCCGTTACCAATTCGCCGCTATGTCGCCCAGAAACCTCGATCATCGCCATCGCAATTGCCTCGTAGCGGCTGGCATCGTTTCTCACCCCAAGTCGACCCGTCATGGCACTCAACGCCTGATGGAAACGGACAACACCTTCCACCGGACGCCCCGAACGGTCGACGACAACATCGGTCGAAGCCACGCCGCGACCTTCTCGGTTCGCACGCATCAGAAACAGATACCCGAAGACGAGCGTGGGATAGCCGATGTGGATGTTGGTGCACTCGCCGATCGTCTCCTCGAGCCGGTTCGTCAGATTGCGGACTGCACCCGTCATCCCCTTGCACGAAACGGCCAGTACCGGTCCGATTCCATCCTTGGTGACGACGATGTCCACGTTCTTCGTCTTCAATCCCCCGAGTACTGTGGCCTCGCTTCGCGTCATTTGACTGGGGTCGTAGACAACGCGAGGCAACGGTCGCGCCTCGTCAACACGTAGTGGCGGCCGTGGCTCAAGTTCGCTCGGGTGAAAGCCGCCCTCTAGAACCAGGCGGCAAGTGACGTACTCGTGTAATGGCCGGATGTGTTCCTGGCTCTGGGTCCGCCCGGTGAACCGCACGAAGTGACGGAAGGCGTGCAACCTATCGAACCGAAGGCTCGTTGCCTCCGATTCATCCGGCGCCATAGTGCCTCCACCTGCGCAGCGTCGAGACCGCTCCATCAAGGACCGAGTCGTCCAGGCAGGATCTGGCTTCCGGAGAGGGCAATACGATGCGTGCGGCCTCCCCAGGTTCCAGCTTCAGCATGCCGCCGCCGAGTGCGTGACCCTCGATCTCGCAACTGAGTTGAACATACGTCGAATCCCACGTGTCGAGCAGTCCCTCGCCAATGTGGCCGTTGTGGAGATACACCGCGTGCAGAGCATTGGTGCAAGTCGCGCCAGCCTCGTTCCGGACCAGGCTCGGTGCGACACCCGACATGTACGTCAGGAAGAACTGTGGCACGCGGACGTCGGGCACGGAGTACCACGGATTGCGGTTGCGGCACTTGTAGGTCTGCCGTGCCTTCTGACCATGCGGCGAGTCGAGGTAGCGCAAGACGGTTCCGGGCAGCTCGGCGTGTTTCGGTATGCGGAGCAGCAACATCGGCTCGTCCGAACGATGCCATTCGTCGACCTTATCCGCCGTCAGGGTTCGGCGCGGCAATACCCGGCCGTTGCGCACCGTCGGATGTAGGAACTCATCCGGGATATCCCAGAGTTGTGCCTCCGTGGGCCGCAAGTGAAAAAAGTCGTTGGCGCCGCTCACGTAGCCGATGCCGACCGAGGCGGCGAGACCGAGGCGCCAAGTGTCCGTCCTTTTTGCCACCTCCTGATAGGTTGCACGCTGGGAGTCTTTGAGTAGATAGGGCCGCAGCCTGCGGTTCCACAAACTGCGCCAGTCGTCGACCGGCACAAGTTCGGCGACACGGGGAGGCACTTCCGTATCCCGGAATCGCTCCATCGGTGCAAAGTGGATGTCGCGGGTCGACCCGCCGAATCCTTCGGCAAACAACAACCAACAGTCCTCGGAGAGATGCGGGAACAACTTCTCGCGAATTGGGACAATCCGCACCTCGCCGAAGTTCGCCACGAGGTAGTCGATCAGCGGCGCAGCGTGGGGCGCATGGCCTATCGACGCCGGCACGACGAACCCCATTCGGCCCCCGCGTCGAAGCAGACTGGCCGTCACCACCAAGAACGGCGCCCAGGACGTGGTAAGACCCGAAAAGGTCGCGCCGAGGTCGTGGCATAGCCTGAGCGCGCGTCTCCGTACTTCGCCGCTGAAGGTCTGGTAGCGGATGAACGGTGGATTGCCAGCGGCGCAGTCGAAACGTTCAGTAGACTGCTCCGCCCACTCGAAGAAGTCGCCTTGGTGGACTACGCCCGACGGCGCACGCTGTTTCGCCGCGAACGCCGCCTCCTCGTTTCGTTCCACGCCCGTACTGTTTGGATGCCAGGCTATGAAACGGCCATCGCCACAGGATGGGTCGAGCAGCCGATCAGTCGCGTGGCGCACGGCCCATTGAACTAGCGCCGCCGCGACCCGATCAGGCGTGTAGTACGCGCCGCTCTCCTTGGCGGTCCTTTCGGCTTCTTCTGGCAAACGGAGCATGACGGACTGCAACGCGTATCCCTTCGCGTACGTCCCGATTATAGGGGATCGACCTGTTCGTTTGGCGTTGAAATCAGGCGACCAGACGTTCAGCCCCCGCACGCAACGTGCGTACGCGACTCGCGAGGTCACCGATCCGCCCATGTAAATCATCAATGGACCCAGTCAGGTCGAGTGCCGCAACCTCGAGCCTCTTCCCGGCGTGCCGAACACAATGAACGATCTCCTTGTCTTCTCCCTTCGCGTAGACCAGCAGCCCGCCCGGCAAGTCGAGCGCGGTGGTGTACGCCAAGAGCTGATACAGGTCGGCATTCGGCACTCGGGCGTCATGGACCTTCTTGTACTTTGCATCTCCTACGAATGTGCATTCGCGCCCCTCCCACCACGTCAGGTCCGGCTTTAGGCGGATGGAGTCGGCCCGGTCAAGCCAGATGTCGGGTAAGCCCTTGTCCGAACGGAATGTTCGTTCCGATAGGCCCAACGCTTGACGCAATGCCCGGGTGACGAACTCCTGGAAGACGGAGTTCATGTCGACGAGGAAGCCCGATGCCCGAACGTTTCCCCGCTGTGTCTCAATAGACGTGTGGCGCAGGATCAAGCGCGACAGCTCGACGGCCTCACGGTAGTGCTCATTCAGCCGGTCGAACCTGACTTCCGGCAACACCCCCGGCGGGAACTCCACCCAATCGACATCCTCGAGATTGGCCAGCACACCGGCCAATTTGACCCGCGAGCGTGTGTGAATTCGTAGGTTGAGGAGACGCCATGCCGCGGCCTTGATCAGACGGTTCGGCAAGACGTCAACGGTGAAATCGTCGTAGCGGACCTCAAGGGGCACTGGAATCCCGAACCGACGACGAATCTGGTGGTCGATCCGGATGCGCCCGCGTACGGTCAGCAGCGAGTCCTCCTCAGTTCGGTACCCATGCAGCAAGCCGCGCGAGAAAGCCCGACGGGCGCCAGCGGCAAACAACGGCACAAGCGCTTCGACCAACGTCGGCTCGTCCACGTAGTCGAAACGCTCCTCGCGGAACTCGATCTCGCCGATCGCATAGGAGGCGAGGTATAGAACACGCGAGACGGGCAACTTGGGTTGGATCGAGACCGACAGATTTCCAACCTCGAGCGCGCCGACCGTAGAACCGGGCGTAAGGTGATACGTAGACTCCGTCCCCGGGGCGGGTTCGATGGAGAGAAAATCTCTTAAGGCGTCACGTTCTGCGACGGGAACCGCTACGGCGTCGCTTCTCTCGTACTCCCGTAGATCAAGCTCCCTCATCGTCGGCACCACCGGCGTCTACATCGTCGCCGATGCCTCCGTTGCCACCTTCGGAGCGGAGCTTGCTCAGATCAAAATCCGCTAGTCGTTCGCTCTCGCCGAAGAGTCGCTCTTCGATGTAGGGAAGCACGTTGTGTTCCCATATCAGTTCGACCGTCCTGTCGTCCAGTCCTTCCCTCATGAAATAGCTGGGCCCGATCGCTGCGTGTCGATCATCGAGCGTCTCGTTCGCGCGATCCACCACATCGGCGACCCATACCATCTCCGGGGCATTCCGCTTCAGCCAACGTTCGAGCAGACCGTGTATCGGTGGCCTGTCGGGATGAAACTCCACGAAATGGAAACGTCGACGCAATGCGAGATCGACCAGCGCAATCGACCGGTCGGCGGTGTTCATCGTGCCGATGATGTAGAGGTTATCCGGCAGCGAGAACGACTTGTCGGAATACTGTAACCGGATCTCCTTGTCTCGATACTCCAGCAGGAAATAGAGTTCACCGAATACCTTAGCGAGGTTTCCACGGTTTATCTCGTCGATGATCAGGAAGTGCTTTTCGCTTCTGCCAAGTGCGGTGCGCGCAGCTGAGAGCAACGGCCCATCACGCAGTTCAAAACCCGGTTGAGAGTCAATCAGCTTGGGGCGAAATCCCTGAACAAAATCCTCGTACGAGTACGATGGATGGAATTGTACGAGTGTGACCCGTTGATCGTTTCCGGCGGCGTATCGTGCAAACGCTTGTGCCACATAGGTCTTGCCTGTTCCGGGAGGGCCCTGAAATATGACCTGCCTTTTGTCAGCGAGTAGCTCTTCGATTTCCCGAAGCTGGTTCGCGTCGAATAGCAGGTCGTTTGCGAGATCGTCCAGACCGGCAGGCAACTCTTGCCTCGCGTCATCATCAGCCGCGAGTGACGATCGCCTCGATCCCTTTTCCAAGCTCCTGATAGCCCAAATCACGGACTGCGCTTCGAGACGATTGGACGGCCTGTCGAGCCCCGCCGCACGCACTTCATGCATGAACGAATCCACAAACCCCAAAGCATGCTCATACATTGCTGCTTCGTCCGCATCTGCTCGCGGTCCCTGATACGCCACACTCTCGTATGCCGTCCGAAACAGCCTTGGCTTGAACGGGACGTACTCCTCCGGGTCAATCCCCATCAAAAGAACGGACATCGTGGTGAGGCGCATCCCACTACCGCTTGTTACGGAGCGTGGGAAATGATCGGCAAATCCTCGAACGCGGGTCGAAACCGCTCGTCCGTCGTCCGCCCAAATCTCCCGCAACGCGCTGAGTGCTTCGTCAGGATTCTCTCGGACCCAATTGATGAAGTGAGGTTTCTCAGCAGTTCTCATTTTGGCCGCACGGTGCGATGGGACGACGGGATCTGCGGTTTT
>JAPPKV010000143.1 GCA_028819775.1 Gammaproteobacteria bacterium
TCTACGTCTCCGAAGTGGTCTACAGCGGCGGCGGCAACCGGGGTCTCGTGCCGCTCGACTGCCACTCGCTGCAGAAGTTCGCACGCGTCCGTGCGTAGTCGCAGCCGTCCGCACGTCGCCCCGCGTATCCGCAGCCGAGTGATCAGGTCGCTGCTTGGCCCGAGCGTCGTGTCCGCGCTCAGACGTATGGCCGTATCTTGCGTGTTGGGCATCGGACTCGCCGTCGCGGCGGTGGAGTCGTTGACCGTCAAGGTGCACCGCAAGATCCCCCACGATCCGGGAGCATTCACCCAGGGTCTGCTGTGGTGGCACGGAAAGCTCTACGAGAGCACCGGGCGGCGCGGCCAATCCCAACTGCGGCGGATCGACCCAGCCACGGGAGCCGTCGAAAGCCAAGTCCGGATCTCGGTGCTCTTCTTCGGCGAGGGGCTCGCCCGGGCCGGAAACCGCCTGGTCATGTTGACCTGGCAGGCCGAACAGGCATTCGTCTTCGGGCTGCCGGACCTCGACCGTCTCGGAACGCTTAGCTACCGGGGCGAAGGCTGGGGCCTTTGCCACGATGGCCGGCGCTTCGTAATGAGCGACGGTTCCGATCGGCTGAGCTTCCGGGACAGCGAGTCGTTCGCCGTGGTCGGACAGGTGGCCGTGACCTTCGAAGGGTCGCCGCTCGCGGATCTGAACGAGTTGGAATGCGTCGACGGCCAGGTCTATGCCAACGTCTTCCAACGCGACACCATCGTTCGAATCGACGCCGCGACCGGGCGCGTTACCGCTCGTGTCGACGCGGCAGGTCTTCGCGACGCCGGGGAGGCCCAAGGTGCAGACGTGCTGAACGGCATCGCCTATGCCCCCGAGTTGGAGCGATTCTTCGTCACCGGCAAGCTATGGCCTGCCATGTTCGAGGTGACCTTCGTCGGCGGGCCGGGCACCGACCCGCCGGATGGATAGGGGGCCAGACTAACTGTTATTGCGCGTCTCTGCGCCGGCGCACGGCCTCGGCAAGTTCACCCAGACATGCCACGGTGTTCTCCCAGCCGATGCAGGCATCCGTGACGCTTTGGCCATACACCAGTTCCGAGCCGAGGTCCTGACGGCCCTCTACGAGATTGCTCTCGATCATGACCCCCATGATCTTGTCCTCGCCGTCGGTGATCTGCCCGGCGAGGTCCTGGCAGACGTCGATCTGGCGAGAGTGGTCCTTCTGGCTGTTGGCGTGGCTCGCATCCACCATGAGGCGGTCGTTCAACCCCCCTTGTTCGAGGATCCGGCTGGCGTAGTGCACGGAGGGATTGTCGAAGTTGGTCCTGCCGCCGCCACCGCGGAGGATGATGTGGCAGTCGTCGTTGCCGGCCGTGGAGAAAATGGCCGAATGGCCCGCTTTGGTGACCGACAGGAAAATGTGCGAATGCAGGGCCGATTTCACCGCGTCGGCGGCGACTTGGATGTCGCCGTCGGTACTGTTCTTGAAGCCGGTGGGGCAGGACAGTCCGGAGGCAAGCTGGCGGTGAATCTGGCTCTCGGTGGTCCGCGCGCCGATGGCCGCCCAGCACACGAGGTCGCCGACGTATTGCGGTGTGATGGGGTCCAGGTATTCCGTGCCCGTGCCGAGGCCCATCCCCACGATGTCGCGCAGCAGCGAGCGCGCCGTGTGCAGTCCGAGGTTGATGTCGAAGGAGTCGTCGAGATTGGGGTCGTTGATGAGGCCCTTCCAGCCAACCGTGGTCCTTGGCTTTTCGAAATAGACGCGCATGACGACGAGCAGTTCCCGGGCCATGGCATCGGCCTGTTCCTTCAACCGCCCGGCGTATTCCCGCGCGGCCTTCGGATCGTGAATGGAGCACGGCCCGACGATCACCAGCAGGCGCGGATCGCGTCCGGCGATGATGTCGCTGGCGTGACGGCGCACGTTGAACACCAAGGTGGAGTGCTCCGGCGCAAGCGGCAGTTCGTCGATCAGTTCGGAAGGGGCGCGTACTTCCGCCATTCCCGTGATTCGAACGTCGTCCGTCAGGTACTGCATAGCCCTTAAGAGTCGATACAGCGAAACAAACGTGCAAACTTAGCGCGTACATGGCCGGATGTACAATTGCGGTACATGACGACTCGTTCGCGTTCGGCGTATTTCCAAGCTCTCGGCATCGATGTCTGGGTACGTCGTGGGAAGCGCCCGCCCTCCGGACAAGCGGTTGCGGCGAAGGGCGATATCCGCGCGCCGGCAACGTCGCCGCCCAGGTCGGCGCAATCGCCCGTCCAGCAATCTGAATCGCCGCCGCGTGGTCCCGCGCCCGCGCCGCACGGGCCTAGCGCCGAGGAGGCGTTCCGGGTTCGGTGCTTCCACTACGGCCGCGTATTCGCGGCGTTGTCCTCAGACGCGTGGCCGATGCGCCGATTGCTCCTCGATGTGGCCTGGGCGCTGAATGGCTTCGAGCGGGCCGAGCGGCGAGACCTCGTGTTCGATTGGCCCCAACCCGGGGCGGTCGCCGATGGCGGCGCCAAGGCGTTCGGCGCGTTCGTTCGGCACCAGACGCGTACCCGGGAGGGAGTTCGCGTAGTCGTTTCGGGCAGCAGTGTCGCAACGCTGCTCGGCATGGCGGTACCGAACGAATCCTGCATCCTGGACAGCCGTCTGTACGTTCGGCCCGATGCGTTGGATGCCGCGGGCAAGCGCGCGATTTGGCGGTTGATTCAAGAGATGCCGGAGCCGGCTTGAGCGGCACCGCCCAGTGGCCCGGCTATAATCCGCCGCCCTCTTTGAGAATTCACGGACCTTGAACGTGCCATCCAAGGCGCATGCCCGGTACCGCACCGATGTGGCGACTTCGGTCGATATCGCGCGCGAGGTGGCGCGACGCCGTACCTTCGCCATCATTTCCCATCCGGACGCCGGCAAGACGACCGTCACCGAGAAACTGCTTCTGTTCGGCAATGCGATCGCTCTCGCCGGCACGATCAAGGCGCGCAAGTCGAACCGCCACGCCGCTTCGGATTGGATGGCCATGGAACGGGAACGGGGCATCTCCGTTACGACGTCCGTGATGCAGTTCGACTACGGCGGGCGCGTGGTCAATCTACTCGATACGCCGGGCCATGAGGACTTCTCGGAGGATACCTACCGGACGCTCACCGCCGTCGACTCGGCCTTGATGGTCATCGACGGCACGAAGGGGGTCGAACCACGGACCATCAAGCTGCTCGAGGTCTGCCGTCTGCGCGACACGCCCATCATGACGTTCATCAACAAGCTGGACCGGGAGATCCGCGAACCTCTGGAGCTCATCGACGAGATCGAGGACATCCTTCAGGTCGAATGCGCGCCGATGACCTGGCCGATCGGTGCCGGGCGGTCGTTTCGGGGCGTCTACCACCTCGGACTCGACCGAATCATCCGCTACGCCCCCGGCGTCGGTGACCGGGTCTACCGCTTCGAGTCGATAGAGGGCCTTTACAGTGACGAAGCCCGGGAATGGCTTGGCGATGACCATCGCCCGTTCGCGGAGGAAGTCGAGCTGATCGAGGGTGCCAGTTACGGCTTCGACCGCCAGGCGTTTCTGGAAGGCACCCGATCACCGGTGTTCTTCGGTACGGCTCTTGGCAACTTCGGAGTCAGGGAGTGTCTCGACCACTTGATTGAGCAAGCACCTCCGCCCGGCGAACGCGAGACGGCGGATCGCGCCGTCGATCCCGAAGAAGAACCTTTCTCTGGGTTCGTATTCAAAATTCAGGCGAATATGGATCCCCGGCATCGGGACCGGATCGCATTCCTCCGGGTCTGTTCGGGTCGCTACCGACAGGGCATGCGAATGCGCCACATTCGCCTTGGCAGGCAGATGAAAGTGACGGACGCCGTTACCTTCATGGCCGGCAGCCGGGTGCGGGCCGACGAGGCGTACGCCGGGGACATCATCGGCTTGCCCAATCACGGTGGGATACAAATCGCCGACACCTTCAGCGAGGGCGAGTACCTCAAGTTCAGTGGCATTCCGAACTTCGCCCCCGAACTTTTTCGCCGTGTGCGGCCGCGCAATCCGTTGAAATCCAAACAGCTAGATCGGGGTCTGCGCCAGCTTTCGGAGGAAGGCGCGACGCAAGTATTCTTTCCGCTCATGACCAACGATATTGTGATCGGCGCCGTGGGAACGCTGCAGTTCGACCTCGTGGCGTTCCGCTTGGACGACGAGTACCGGGCGGATTGCGTGTTCGAGGCGAGCGACACCTTCACCGTGCGCTGGATAACGGGCGAGGCCGACGACATCGCCGAACTGAAACGGCGCCATGCCGATCGCCTGGCGCTGGATGGGGGCGGCTGCCTGGCCTACTTGGCGCCGACCCGAGCGAACTTGGCTCTCGCCGAAGAACGCTGGCCCCGGCTGCATTTCGCGGCCACGCGTGAGCACTGATCGGACTGGATGCCCTTGGACCTTCCGCTAGCAGAAGACCTGCAACGCTTCCTCGACGGCGGGCACGATCCCGTGGAGGGTGCCCTGATCGTCGCGGGCATCGTCGACGAGACTGCCGACGCCGACTGGGCACGGGACGAAATCGGACGACTCGCCAACGCCATCGAGTGCCTGGGCGAGGTCACGCCGCGCCGCGTCGTCGAACAGTTCGCGGGACAGGGTTTCCGAGGCGCGCACGACAACTACTACGATGTCGACAACAGTGTTCTCGACCACGTCCTGCGCACCCGGCGAGGCATCCCCATCTCGCTCGGGGTGGTGCTCATCGGCATCGCTCGGCGACTCGGCCTCGACGCGCTCGGCGTCAACTTTCCGCGCCACTTCCTGGTGACCGTTGGCGACCTGCTCGTCGATCCGTACGCGGCTTCGCCGACTTCCGTCGAGAACTGCCGGAGATGGCTCACAGAGAACAACGTGGACGAAGCCGGTGCCTTCAACATCGCGGACGCGGGCGACATCGCCATGCGCATGCTGAACAACGTACGCATGCTCGTTCAAAGCCAGGGCGACTTTTCGCGGGCGCTCGAGATCGCGGACTACCAATTGCTCATCGCACCGGACTCCTATGGCCTGTACGTCGAACGGGCTGACGCATGGCTCGGCTTGCGAGCCCCGGAGATGGTCGTCCACGAGCTGGAGCAGGCGGTTCGCTACGCACCGGACGATGCCATGGCAGAGCGACTCCGGGAACGCATCGGGCAGGCACGGCGACTACAGTCGGTCGTGAACTGATGCCTGGTGGGCCCCGCCCTTGCGCGCGCGACCGCTGTTAGTCCGAATAGGGGTTGCTCGTCGCCAACGAGATTGGCTGGTCGTAGCCGGGAACGCTGATCTCGCCGGTGGAAATCTGCAGATCGTCGCCGTCGAGAACCCCCTGACCATACTGGTAGATGGTCTCCGCGTCGCCGCGCGTGGCGGCGGCGTCGTAGTCGAGGGCCCGGCCATGGACGGCATCGTTCCGTTGGCCATGTCGCCGCATCGCCTGCTCGCCATGCCGCGCCCTTAGCAGCTCCCGGGTGACGTGGGGGCTCAGGATCACGCCGGTGGCGTTGTTGCCCCCGAAACCCTTCGAGTTGATGAACGCGACGTCCAGGGTGGCCGGGTCGACCTCGACGTGTTCGGGCGCGATGCGCAGGTTGCTGTGGTGGACGTCGCTGGCCGGGCCGTCGATGGTGGCGATGCCGGGGATCCAGCCGTACCGCCAAGTGCCGAGCGCGGAAGACGTCTGGTCTCCGGAGGCCGGTGCCAGGGTATGGCCGATGTAGGCCTTCACCGCGGCCACGGTCCAGCGGTCGATGCCGAACACCTTGGCCATCTCGTTCAGGATGT
>JAPPKV010000368.1 GCA_028819775.1 Gammaproteobacteria bacterium
GCGCAGGTTTCAGCGCGGCGCACGGGCTCGTCGGCCTTCTCGACCTGTGTCTCGCCATCCGTCTGTCGCAACGCATCACCCATCACGTGCGCGGCGAACTGTTCTCGCGGCTGTCCCGCCAGCCGCTGACAAGCGCGAACCTGCAGCGTTCCGGCGATGCGATCTTCCGGGTGCGACGCACCGTCGATCGCGGGGATCTGCTACGCGCTGACCCTGAATCCGCTTGCCATGGTGGCGAGGCGGGTGTTTTTCTCAATGGACCACGAAACAGAGCGGGCAGCGACGTCTCGCCGCGGGACACCGCCACCGGCCCTCGATCCGCTATCGCTACGCTTCGAAGGTGTTGGATTCCGCTCTCCGGACGGGCGCAGGGCTCTCGCGGACGTGAGCTTCGAGGCAGGTGCCGGCCGGACTCTGGCAATCGTCGGCCCGAGCGGCGCCGGCAAGACGACGCTCGCCCAGATGATCCCCAAGTTCCTGAATCCCACCGACGGCCGGATCACGTTGAATGGCGTCGACATCGCGGAACTGGACACGACGGCCCTGCGGCGCGCGGTCGCCTACGTCTTCCAGGAACACCAACTGCTGACTGACACCGTCGCCGCGAACCTGCGCATCGCGAAACCGGACGCCACCGTCGCCGAGATGGAGTCGGTCTGCCGGCTTGCCGGCGCATTGGACTTCGTGCGAGCCATGCCCGACGGGCTCGAATCGAGGGTCGGCCGAGGCGGTGGCGCGTTGTCGACGGGCCAGAAACAGCGTCTGTCCATCGCGCGTGGCCTTTTGCGAGCAGCGCCGATCCTGATCTTGGATGAACCGACAGCCGCCCTCGACCCGGAGACGGAACGTGCCTTGTTGGATGCCCTGTCCGCTTCCGGCCAGGATCGCCTGACCCTCGTGATTGCGCACCGTTGTCGACCATCGAACGGGCCGACCGCATCGTATACCTCGACCGGGGACAACTCGTCGAGACCGGCAGCCCCGAAGAGTTGATGGCGAAGCCGGACGGCGTGTACCGGCGGTTCGTCGAGTTGGGGGGAGCGCATCCGCAGCGTAAGATCCAAGGATGAACATCGGCGGTAACCTCGGCCGTCACGGTCGGCCTAGCCGGTCGCCGGGGTTTTGGCTTGTCGTCTGCACACTTCTCGCAACGGCCGCCCAAGGCTCGGACTGGGTCGAGAAGCGAACGGCACGGGACCGCGAGGGGGTCTACGAGTCGGGGTTCGCGATGCGCATCGTCGACGACCAAGGCCGACACGTGCGCGCATACATGTGGGTTTCTGCCATTGACGAGGGCGTGGGTGGTCGTGTGTTGTACGGCTCTCCGACGGATCCCCTCGACTGGACCCGGTATCGAGGGATCTCCAGCCCCTCATCCGGTGCGAATCCGTATCGATCCGCCCGACCAGCTTCGTCCGCGCGACATTCTGCTGCCGAGAATCTCAAACGATCTGGCTGACCTCGGATTGGTTGCGCTTAGCCGCAACTACGTCGTGGCCGGACTCGTCTCCGAGGCAGGCAAGGACGGCGGCACCCGGCGTGTGCCGTCGGGTCGAATATCGCTACGCGCCTTGTCGGATGGTAGGGAGCTGGCGTTCGGGGACGTCCGGTGGGGTCGTTTTTGGTTGGACAACTTCGACATCGAGCCGATGGAGATTGTATTCGCCCGGACTCCGAAGGCGGAGCCGACATCCGAATACCGCTCGCCGTTTGGGGTAGATCCCGAGCAGATCCATCGAAATCTGAGGCTGACGGCCATACGCGAAGCGGAAGGTGGCATGCTCCGGATTGAGGAGCGTGCGGGCGTCTTTGCGATGCCGCGAGAGAACGAGCACCGACTCTCCATGAGCCTATCTTCCGCCAACGGTGTTCCTCTCGTGGGCCTGCCAATTACCGTACCCCGCAAGTTCAACCCGCAACATCGCCAATTCGTTACCGATGACATGGGTGGCCTCTCGGTGGACATACGCGGCATCCCCGAACGGGCCTATATCGAAACACCGGGCGGTCGCGTCGCGCTCCTGGCTACGCCGGCACTGGGCTTCGAGGACGACGTACCGTTCCAGGTCGTGGACTTTAGGGAGCACTTGGATGTCGTGTTGCCGACCCTTGGTTGGATCGACCTGCGAGTTCGGGGGATCTCGCCAGGGTACGTGACGTTTTCTTGGTTGGATCCCCATGGGTGGCGCTATCTGCATAGGGACATGGTGGAGCGGGTTTTCGGTCGGCCGACGGTTCGGACGTTGGTTCGCGCAACTGCCGCGGATTCGGGGGTCCATATATCCCGGGTCGCTCCCTACCCGCCGGATTCGAGCCCGTTGTCGTTCGACTTTGCCGCGGATGAACCGCACCTGCTGTTGGTGGTTCACGACGGCCGACCTGTGGACCGGGCGACAGTCGATATCGTCGACGCGGCGCCAACCCATCTGCCACAAGTCGGCGTGCGCCATCGGGCGCCTGAGCTTTTCTTGGATCGGGTCCGGACGGACATCAAAGGTCGCGTCGAACTTCTGGGTGATCCGCAGGCCCTCTACGTCGCCTACGTGTACCGCGCTGGTTTCGAGCCTGCCCGTGTCGCTTTGCGCGCTGGTGAGCTCGCGCGGGTCTCACCCCGGAAACGCAATGTTCCGGTCGAGTTCACGGGTTTGCATGCAGGCGAACAGCTGCGGTTGCGGGAGGCCGGCCGGGACTCGCTGGTCGGGGTGCGGGGCGTGGTCGATGAAGGTCCGGCGACCGTATCACTCGCGCCAGGCGCTTACGATGCCACCGTTGAGACCGGGGACGGCGTGATCCTTCGGGGGACCTCGTTCACTGTGGCCGAGCCGCAGACGGTCGACTTGGCCGTGGATCGCCGGGCTCGGGTACTGCTTACGCTTCCTGGCCTGCACGAACCGAATTCGTCGAATGAGGAAAGCGACCCGCGTCGCGGCCTTCCCCATGGCTGGTTCGCGGGGGTGACCCGGCCGACACCCGCGTGGTCGCCATTGGAGAATGCTCCGTCCTCGAGTGGTTGGATGCGTCGTCGGTCTACTGGAGTTGGCACGACGGGATCCGGTGCTGAAGCGTCGGATCCGGGTGGCGACGGGCACCGCGAACACCTTGAGATTCGGCTACCCGGAAGTGGACGGTGGATGGTGCATGTGGGTTCCGAACAGCGTTCCGTCGGTCACTTCTTCTTTACGGAAGTCGAGGTTCCCGCGAACGGCACGAGGACGGTTGAACTGCCGACCCTAGACGCGTCGTTGACGCCTCGCCGCCTGAGGAGGATGATTTGGAAGACAATCTAGGGGGCGGCGCGGGCCCGCGCATGATGCTGATTGCGGCTGAGGGCGGAGCGATGGGCTGGAACGCGGTGGGCTGTTTTCCGAAACGCGACGCTCGTGGAGGTTCCGCCCAACGCGACTGCCTTTTCGATGGGTTACCGCCTGGGACCTACTACGTCTTCCGCCGTTTCGTCGACCAAACTATCTCAGGCGGAGTCGAGGTTTCCCTCCGTGCTGGCAAGACTACGCGGCTGGGCGTCGGCGCCGACGACGCGGTGGCGTGGACGGTCGAGGTTGAGGATGCCGATGGTCGTCCGGTGACCGACCAGATCCTGCGTATCCGCAATCGATTTTATGAAGTGTCGTTGGCGGGCTTGGATGCCGGGACGCGGAACGCTTCGAATCCGCAACCGGATCCACGCTCTCGTCGACTCCGTGGCAACCCCGTCACCTTCGGTTCGATCCGCCCCGGCTGGCTGGAATTGACTGTCGAAGATCCGGCAGGCTCGGCGGCGCACTATCTCCGCAAGGCGGAACGCGGCAAGACACTGCGTCTAGTCATCGGCCTGTGATGGCTATGCGATCACCGGCGTCTGTCAAGCGTCCAGATGAACGCTTGCACGGGTTTCCTCAGCCAGAGCCCGCCGCCTACCGGTTCGAAGTAACGACCGAGCCGACGCCGATACCAGCGGTTCGAGCGCAGGTAAACGTCGGTGTCGGTACGCACCGGATCGCAAAGGTCCCGGTCTTCGAGGGTCAGCGCGCCGAAGTAGAGCGCACGACGCGTCAGTTTGCCGAGGGTTTTGATTGCCTCGGCGGCCAGGTCGTCTTGGAGGTAGGACAGCACGTCGTAGCAGATCACGAGGTCGTACCGACGAGCGGTGGGGAAATCCGGCAGCGATCCGACCGTCCAGCCGAGGGCCTCACAAACATAGGGGCTTGACTCCACGCCGACTGTCCGAGCCTTGGGAAAAGCTGCGGCCAGTGCCGCCAACAGCCGCCCCAGCCCGCAACCGATGTCGAGCACGCTCTTCACGGGGACTTCCAGGTGGCGCAGGTAGGCCGCGATGAACTCGCCTTGGCGTTGTACTTCCCGCGGACTGCAGACCCGGGTGGCGGGGTTCCGGTAGTAGCGGTCGTAGTAGGCCTTGTCGAAGCGGACCGGGTTCACGGCGGTCGCCGGAGCAGCTCCGGGTTCTCCCGTTCCAGACGGGCGCGGTCGAGCCGTGCCAGCAGTCGTTCCTTTTCGGGGTCGCGCGGTCGCCTTCCGACACGTCGTCCCGGTGGCTCCGATGCAAGGATCTTCGCCCAACGCTCGCGCTTGCGGCGCCTGACCTCGGCTTGGAAATCATCGTAGTCGATCACGTGCCGGACTCATCCGCGAGTTGGGCCACGGCATCGACCTCTTCCGCGACGTGCTTGGTCCGGTCGCGCAGGTACTGCCAGTCGATTCGGTCCGCGTAGAGTAGCGCCAGCCGACGGGCCCAGCGTTCGTCCTCGCCGCTTTGCCAATGGACCCACGCGCGCAGGCGATCGAGCAGCAGGTCTTCGATGCCGACTACGACGACGCGCAGACCATCGACCTCGACCTCGGTTCTCGACGCGTTCTCGCCCGGTAGGCCAGCGGGGGCCGGCGCCTCGAATAGCAGGTCGAGATCGTCTCGAATCCAGTACCGTCCTTCCTTCGTGAAGCCCATCTCGGCGAAAGCGGCATCGACTTCAGGACCGGAGGGCAAGGCCAAATCGACGTCGCTGGTGGCGTAGCCGCCCGCCGTATAGAACTCCAACGCGCCACCGCCAACGAGGACGGGCTCGATGCCGTGCGGCGCGAGCGCCCTGGTCAACACCCCGAGTGCGATCATGCGTCGCCTTCTCGGATTGTCTACGTTGCGTAGACCGTCAAGGAGGGCTTGCGCTTGGCTCATCGGGGTCCGCGTCGGTGCGTTGGGATCTAGAGATCCGGCACGTTGGCCCAGCGCCCAGGATCCGTGTGCCGCATGACCGCAATGGTCTTGATGACGTCCGGATTGGTCAGGCCGTGCGGTTTCTTGCCTTGCAGCACGAAGATGATGTTTTCGGCCTGCATGACCGCCGTCTCGGCGACGAATACGGACGACATGGCGGCGACGTGCGGCGTCACATAGCAGTTCGGCAGCTTGAGCAGGCGGCTGGAGGACGCCAGGGGCTCGACCTCGGTCACGTCGACGGCTGCCGCCTCGATCTCGCCGGCCTCGAGGGCGTCGGCGAGGGCCTCCTCGTTCACGATGGGCCCGCGTGCGGTGTTGATCAGGATCGCCGTCGGCTTCATGCGCTTGAACGTTGCGGCATCGAAGAGATACTGGGACTCGGCGGTCGCCGCACTGTGAATACTGATGTAGTCGGCCTCCCGGGTCAGCGTCTCGAAATCCACCATCGTGACGCCGTAAAGGTCGCCGGCAAGCTGTCTGACGTAGGGGTCGAAGGCGAGTATCCGGCTGACGCCGAAGCCGCGCATCCGGGTCGCGAAGGCGCGCCCGA
>JAPPKV010000113.1 GCA_028819775.1 Gammaproteobacteria bacterium
GCGAGCGGGATCTTCCAGAGCCAGCCGTTGGCGTAGGACTCGATGAAGATGTTGCCGTCGTCGGGCGGATCCAAGTGGGCACAGTCCCGGAAGTAGCCGTATACGGCGAGGTTGCGGAACGCCGGATCCCATACCTTCAACGAGCATTGCCGGGCAAGCAGCGAAGACTGGCCTGTTGCATCGACGACCATGGTTGCGCCGACGCATTCTCCGTTTGCGAGTTCGATGCCTCTCGCGCGGGCACCGTCGAACAGCACCCGGGCGACGGCGGTTCCTTCGTGGACATCGACGCCGCAGTCGCGGCTATGATCGAGAAGTATCTGGTCGAAGCGAGGCCGCCAGACCTGGTAGGCATGCGGGAAGCGATTGTTGGTCTCTTTGAAGTACCAACTCCAGGGTTCGCCTTTCCGTCCCCAGCACATGGTGGCGCCCCACTTTCTCTTGAACCCTTCGCCTTCGATGGCGTCCAATACCCCGATGCCGTCCAAGACGGCCAATGTCGCCGGCAGCAGGGACTCGCCGATATGCAATCGCGGAAAGTGCTCGCGCTCGAAGAGCCGGACGTTGAGGCCGGCACGGGCGAGAAGCGTGGCCGCCGTGCTCCCGGCAGGACCTCCGCCGACCACGACGACGTCCGCGTTTTCGCGCGCATTGGCTTGCCGAATGGGCATCCGCAACACTCTAGCAGTCCGTCGGCGCTGCGGGCCGTGACACCTGGGAAATTCGCCGATCCGGATTGGACGGCGGAGGGCGAGCCGCGCGCCCGGGTATCCCTCGATCGACTGCGCACGCTCTGGTTCAACACCGGCACTCTGTGCAATCTGCAGTGCAGTCACTGCTACATCGAATCGAGCCCGCGCAATGACCGGCTGGGGTACTTGAACCGCCTCGAGGTGAGGCGGTACTTGGAGGAGATTTCGGCTCTTGGGCTCGACACCGAAGAGATCGGCTTCACTGGCGGCGAGCCGTTCATGAATCCCGACCTGCCAGCCATGCTCGCGGACAGTCTAGCCAGGGGCTACCGGGTACTAGTGCTGACCAACGCGATGCGCCCGATGATGAAATGCGCCGGCGAGCTACTCGCCCTGCGGGATTGGTACGGGTCCCGGCTAACCCTGCGCGTGTCCGTCGATCACCACCGCCCGGAACTTCACGAGGAGGAACGCGGGCCGCGCACCTGGGTGCCTACGCTCAACGGACTCAAGTGGCTCTCCGACAACGGCTTCGCGATTGCCGCGGCTGGGCGCCGCCGCTGGGGCGACGAGGAAGACGCGCTTCGCGCCGGGTTCGAACGGTTGTTCCAGGCCGAGGGCATCGACATCGACACGTCGTCGCCCACGGACCTCGTGCTGTTTCCCGAAATGGACCTCAACGTGGACACGCCGGAGATCACCACCGAATGTTGGGACGTTCTCGGCGTGCGTCCCGGAGAGATGATGTGCGCTTCTTCGCGCATGGTGATCAAACGCAGGGGTGCCAAATCGCCGGTTGTCGCAAGCTGCACGCTGCTGCCGTATGACCCGGCGTTCAGTCTCGGCGAACGTCTCGACGACAGCCTAGGTGACGTCGCCCTCAATCATCCGCACTGCTCGCGGTTCTGTGTGCTCGGCGGGGGGCGTTGTTCAGCGTAGTGCGTACGCATCTAGGAACCGGCCTATGGGTACGACGGACCTCATCCACGCAGGGCGAGGTGGGCCATCAAGCCCAGGACTGCAATCGTCAGGGGAACGATCGCGACGTACAGGCCCTTGATGTACCCTCTGACCTCGGCCATGCCCGTGCCTAGTCTTTCGGCCGTTTTCTGGAACTCCTTGGTCAGGCTGATCGTTGTGTCGCGGATCTCCTTCCTGAGGCTCTCGGTCGTCTGGTGGAGGCTCTCGTTAGTGTTCTGGAGCTCCTTCCTGAGGCCGTCCATCGTATCTTGGAACTCCTTCCTGAGACCGTCTGTCGTGTCCTTCAACTCAGCACGCAGCGTAGCGGTCGCCTCGTCCTGACGTTTGCATAGTCGAACCTCCATGTCACGCATGTCGGCCCTGACGGCGCTGAAACCCGATCGAGTTTCGTTCTTGAACTCGTTGAGGTCTTGGCGCAGCAGGTCAGTCTTGGCCTCGACACCGGCGAGCCGTTCCTCGACTGTCTTGTTGGGTGCTGAATCGTTCATCTTGGTCGCTGCCGCACCCGTCCGACTCCCTGGACCCTCCGGTGGACCACCTACCGCCTTGGTCCGAGGGGCGGGTCGACGGGTCGCGGTCGCCTCGCCTGTCGATACTTCGCCGTACATCTCGGATCGACTGTCCGCAACGGGCCCTGGACGGTTCCGCAGCCGTTTGTTTGCCGCCAAGCCTAGCGGTGATGCCGGATGGCGTCAAGGGCTGGACGAAAAAAAGTTCTTTATTATTATGGGTTTACAGAACTGTACGAGAGTTCGTAGCGTTGTGCGTCACCCCTTGTGCGATGGCTCGCCCGCCTGAGCCCGGCGCGGCGAGCCGCGTTAGCGAGCGGTCGAGGGGACGCTAGTCGGCTGCCTCGCCGGCGACATCACCGGAACCCTCGGCCAGCTCATCGGCCACAGTCTCCGTTTCTCCTGCCGGGTCGACCTCGAAAGGCCCCTTGAGATCGAGTTCATTCGCCATCTCGCGTACCGCCGGGATCACGTCCGAGCCCATCAGCCGCAGGCTGCGCATCTGGTCGTCATGGCTCATCGCGCCGTCGCCGTCCCAGAAGAAGATCGTTCCCGGTCGCAGGGTCTCGAGGACATGGCGCACCTTGGGGATCACGGTGTCCGGCGTTCCGGAGATGATGCTGAGCTTCTCGGTCTGGTCGACGTAGGTGTCCTTGGGCGGTGCGGGCGGAGCTTCCTTCTTCTGTTCCTTCAGGTGTTGGCCGGCACGGCCTCGGGACGCCGCCGCGGCGAAACTGCGCATCGTGGGCAGCAGATTATTGCGCTGGGTGAGTCCGGGCAGGTTCTGGATGAACGGCCGGACGATGCCTTGGTTGCCTTCGAGGAACGGATTGCTCGGACCCTGGACGTATTTTCGGCCGGCTTCTTCGGCGAGTTCCTCGGTCTCGTCCACGTGCACCTTGAAGAGATAGCCGCGGTGCTCGGTGCCCGCTTCGTAGCCTTCCTCGGCGGCGACCTCGTCGTAGTACTGGAAGGATTCGAGCGTCGGCTGCAGTTCCGTTGCGAGCATGAGGTACGGATAGCGGTGCTTGGCCGCCCAGGCGACGGTATTGCGGCTCATCACGCCGGGAATCCAGATCTGCGGATGGGGCTCCTGGTAGGGGCGCGACCAAGGGTTCACGTAGCGGTATTGGTAGTGCTCGCCCTCCCAGCGGAAGGGTCCGGGTTTGGTCCAGGCCTCGACGATGAAGTCATGGGCTTCCTGGAACCGCTCCCAGTTGTACGGCGGTACCGCATTGTGGGCAACGCTCTCGCGACCGGTGCCCCTAACCCACCCGGTGACCAGTCGGCCACGGGAGATCATGTCGATCTCGGCGAGTTCCTCCGCGAGGAACAGCGGGTCGTCCCAGATGGGCAGGATGTTGCCGAGCAGGACGATCTTCGCCCGGCTGGTTATCCGCGCGAGGATTGCCGCTTCGAGGTTCATGACCTGGCCCATGCAGAAGGGCGTCGAATGGTGCTCGTTCAGCATCAAACCGTCGAAGCCCATCTCCTCGGCGAACACGCGCTCGTCGAGATAGCGGTTGTAGAGGTCGGCACCGAGCTTCGGGTCGTAGCTGGCGTTGGACATGCCGAGATCCATGAGGCTGCGCCCGGTGGCGCCGAAGTACCCCGACTTGGGGTCCTGGTAGGGGCGTTCGGTGAAGTGTCCGATGAACATGGCTCGTCTCTCTCAGATGTTTCGCGGTGACCTCACACGCTCCCGACCAGGGCGGCGAGTTGATCGGGTTCCTCCAGTTCGACGACGTGGCCGGCACCCGCCACGACCTCGACCCGGGCGTTCGGGATCGCAGCCTCGAACTGCTTGGCGCACTCGAACGGAACCACCTTGTCCTTCTCGCCCCAGACGATGAGGGTTGGCACGTCCAGATCGCAAAGGAGGGGTTCCAAGCGGCGGTTGAACATATAGGGCTTCCAGGTGACGCGCGCGGTCATCTCGCGGGACAAGTCCCAAAGCTGCCTGATGTCGTCCGGTGGTTCTTCCCCGACGTAGTCATGGTAGGTCTCGGCGTCCCGAAAGCTCTCCTCGATGTACTTGCGGTGGGAGAGCATCATCTGGTCCATGATCTCGTCGTCCTTCGGCTGCAGGCCAGCGGCGCCGACGAGCACCAGACCGGCTAGGCGGGATGGGTTCATCGTCGCGAGTTCGGCTGCCACGTAGCCCCCGAAGCCCAGCCCGACGAGCTTGACGTTGACGAGTCCCAGCCGGCTAAGGAGACGCGTCGTGATGATCGCGATGTCCCGGGGATCCCTCGCCCATGCTGGCCGTTCGGAGCCACCCCATCCAGGCATGTCGGGCACGATCACGCGGTGGCCCTCCGCCAGCCGGTCGTGGAACGGCAGCCATCCCGGGCTTCCCCAGCTATGGTGGAGAACGACAACCGGTGGGCCGGAACCCTGTTCGAGATACTTGATCTTGCCAGTCGCTAGCGCGAGTTCGCCCTCGGTGTAGGACACTGCTTCGGCCATGAATCCCTCCCTCGCGTTTTCGAGTGTACCTTGAACGTGCAGTTGCACGTAGGGGCGTAGAATCGCCGTCAACGACATTGAAGCGAAGAGTCACGCGATGACCGTCATCAACGCGGACGACCTGACCCAGAGCGTCGCCGATGCCCTGCAATACATCTCCTACTACCACCCGCCGGACTTCATCCGCGCCATGGCGGACGCCTACGAGCGGGAGGAGTCCAACGCCGCCAAGGCCGCGCTCGCGCAGGTGCTCGAGAACTCGCGGATGTGTGCCCTGGGCAAACGACCGATCTGCCAGGACACCGGCATTGTCATCGTCTTTCTGGATGTTGGCATGGAGGTTTCCTGGGCCGGCGGCGATAGCCTCGACGAGATGGTGAACGAAGGTGTGCGCCGGGCGTATCTGCACCCGGACAACGTGCTGCGCGGCTCGATCCTTGCGGACCCGGACGGCAGTCGAACCAATACCCGTGACAACACCCCGGCGGTCATCCACACGCGCATCGTGCCCGGCGACAAGCTTGTCGTGGAGGTCGCGGCCAAGGGCGGTGGCAGTGAGGCCAAGGCGAAGTTCGTCACGCTCAACCCCTCGGACTCGGTGGTCGACTGGATCCTTCAGATGGTGCCGACCATGGGCGCTGGCTGGTGTCCGCCCGGCATTTTGGGAATCGGCATCGGCGGCTCGCCGGAGAAGGCCATGCTGCTTGCCAAGGAAGCCATGATGGCCCCTATCGACATCCATGACATAAAAGCGCGTGGCCCCGCCAACCGTGCCGAGGAACTGCGTCTTGAGATCTACGAAAAGGTCAATGCCCTCGGGATCGGCGCCCAGGGGCTGGGCGGACTGACGACGATACTGGACGTCAAGGTTCTGGAATATCCCATGCACGCAGCCACCAAGCCGGTGGCGGTGATTCCCAACTGCACTGCGACGCGGCACGTGAAGTTCGAACTCGACGGGTCGGGGCCGGCGGTGTTCGAGCCTCCGGACCTCTCCGACTGGCCCGAGGTCGCCTATCGGCCGGGGGAGGATGTCCGGCGAGTGAACCTCGATACCGTAACCCGTGCCGAGACGGCT
>JAPPKV010000013.1 GCA_028819775.1 Gammaproteobacteria bacterium
CGTCGCGACGGTTCCGTGCCGCGAGCCTATCCGTTTGCCGTTCGGGCGACAACATGCTCATCGTGTGGTTTGATTGGGGCGTGGCACGGCTGTTCATACGTGCACGACGGTGGGCAAACTTTCCGGCCCGCTACCGCGACAAGGAAGATGAACTCTCCGGGCAACATCGATGCGAAGTGACGCTTCCGACGAAGCCTTGGTAAGGCGTGCCTTGGCGGGATCGGACAGCGCCTGGACGAAGCTCGTGGGCCGCTACTAGCAGCGTGTCTACAACTACGCGCTACGGATGATCGGCCACCCGGACGATGCGCTGGATTTGATGCAGGAGGTGTTCGTGGGCGTCTTGCGCAACCTGCCCGGCTACCGGGGCGATGGCGCCTTTGCGGCCTGGCTGTTCCGCATCGCCGCGTACCGTTGCACGGACTACCTGCGCAGACGCCGTGTGGCCGTACCCTTGGACGAGACGGCATGGGATGGCGTCGATGGCGAGGCGGTCGCGACCGAACCGCTAGCTGATGCCAACCGGCCGATCGCCACGGCACTGGCCGGACTGCCGCCGGAGCAGCGCCACGTAGTCGAACTGAAGTTCTTCCAGGAGTTCACCTTCGACGACATCGCCGGGCAGCTCGGCATCTCGCCGAACACGGCGAAGACCCGTCTCTACGGCGCATTGCGCAAACTTCGCCAACACGAGGAGCTGAAGGATGCTTTGTGAGGATGCTGGACCCAGACTGATCGACTTCGACGACGGCAGGCTCGACGACGAGACCGCCACGAGCCTGCGCCGACACCTCGCGGACTGTCCCGATTGCCGCGCCGACCTCGCCGCCCTGCGTAGCTGGCGCGGTCTCGCGACATCGTGGCGCGACGAAAAGGTTCCGCCTTGGCGTCCGGCACGGATCGGCCAACGTCCGTGGTTGGAGCGTTGGCTGCCCCTGGCGGCGAGCGTCGCGGCGCTGTCGCTCGCGACGATGGTCTACTTCGGGCAAGGTGATAAGGCCCCACCCGTCGTGTGGGAGGACGGCGTCGCGTTCGACGAGCCCGGTCAGTTGCAGCCGGTAGAGTGGTTCGACGAGAGGAGTCTGTCTCCCATGGTGGAGGCCATGCTCGCGGCACACGACACGCAGCGGCACGAGGAGATCGAGGCGCTAGCGGTGCTCCTGCTCGGCGTGATCGACCGGCAGGCCACCGTCACCGAGGACAGCCTACGCTACGTCATCACCCAGCAACTGGCCGATCAGAGGCGCTTGGACAACCTTGCCGAGCACGTTGAGTGGGCCACCTACCGACAGGAGGACATCCCATGAAGACATTCTTTTTCCTCGCGGTGGCGCTCGCGGTCGAGGCCCAGGCCCGTGAGCCGGAAAGCCTCGCGGCGCTGGTCGATGAGATGGCCGTCCTCGAACGAGTGCTTGGGGCAGCATTGAATAGCGAGACATCTGGATCGGCGGAGTACCGTTCTGGTATGCGCGCGCTACAAGATCGGACAGGCGTCAATCTGCGACCTTGGCTGCAGGACAGCGTGAGCGCCATCGAGGCGGAATACCTAGCTTGGCAGGGAATCCTGGTCTCGCTCGAACTATCCCGCGAGCCTACGGTACGCGATTTCCCGAACGCGTTTTTCACGACGGTGGCGCGGACGGGCGACCCCCGCCTGCCGATGCTCCTTGCCTCTTTAACGCCAGAGGACTTCGCGGAGCTCAAGAGGCTGGTCGACGAACGAGACGACCAGCGCAGGAGACTGATCGAATTGACTCGGGTTGTGTCGCCTAACGCCGATAGGAGCGGAGAGTCCGTGGGCCCGCAAGACAACGAGGCGATCAGGCGGGAGCTCGGCGCGTTGCGAGCTAGGGAGCCTGAACTGCTGAACGCCATCAATGCAGAGGTCAAAAGGCTCCGGGAGCTGATCGAACCCCGGCAGCAAACATCGACGGATGACGTCCACGCCGCCCTCGTGGAAGCCGTTTGCGACTATGCATTGCTCAAGTACCTGCCCGACGACGAACGCCTTACGTTGAGGGTTAGGCAGTCTAAGGGGCCCATCGAGCGGGAAACACTAGGGTCGCAGTGGACCTACCACGTTCTCGCCAAGCAGGACGTTGTCGAATGTCGGCAGGGCGCCATCGATGCCGAGGAGCTACGACACCGCGCCTATGTCTACCGATTGATAACGCGAGAAACCGGGTTGCCTAGCGTGTTGAGTCGGCGAGCTAGGCTGGAGGAAATCCCATGAAGACACTTTTGTTCTTTTGCTTTGCTGTAACGCTCGCGGCCGGAGCCCAGGCCCGTGAACCGGAAAACCTCGCGGCGCTGGTCGACGAGATGGCTGTCCTCGAACGGGTGTTGGGGGCAGCACTGGATAGCGAGACCTCTGCGTCAACGGGCTACCGTTCTCGTTTGGAGGCGATCCAGGATCAGACAGGTATCAATCTGCGGCCTTGGCTACAGCAGAGCGTGCGCTCCATCGAGGCGGAGTACCTTGCTTGGCAGGGAATCCTGGTTTCGCTCGAGCTCCGTCGCGAGCCTTCGGTGAACGACCTCCCCATCGCGTTGTTTACGACGATGGCACGGACGGGCGAGACCCGCTTGCCGACGATCCTCGGCTCTCTCGAACCGGGCGACTTCGCGGGGCTCAAGAAGCTTGTCGACGAACTGGACGAGGTACGAAAAAGACAGGGAGAGCTGACGCGAGATTGGCATCGTGAGTTGGGTAGCGCCCGTGATAGCGAATCGCTACGGCGGGAGCCTAGCGGACCGATTGTGCAGGAGATGCGTGCGGTGCAGGCTAAGGAAACTGAGCTGGAACGTGCCATCAATGCCGAGATCAAGCGGTTGCGGGACACAGTCGAACCGCGACAGGAACCATCGACGGACGACGTCCATGCCACCTTGGTACAGGCCGTTTGCGACTACGCCATGCTCAAGTCGCTGCCGGACGACGAACACCTGACGTTGAAGGTCAGCCAGGAAAAGGCGCACCTACCGCGAAGAGGGCTCGAGTGGACCTACTACGTGCTCGCCAAGCAAGACGTTGTCGAATGCCGGCAGGGTTCCATCGACGCCGAGGAGTTGCGCCAGCGCGCCTATGTCTACTCGCGAGTACACGCGCACGATTGATTTGCCGTAGCGGAACTACGCAGGGTTACCGGGCGGGGCGGGCGTCTGCCGCACGTCGCCCAGTACACGTTCCATCTCGGCGGATACGGTTCGCAGCGAGCCTTCGTCCAACGCCCGGCGGAAGGGTTCGTCATCCTTGAGCCGGCGCCGTTCGGCTTCCGACAGCTTGTCCCACACGTGTACCACGATATCGGGCGAAAAGGCCGCGAGGGCGATACGCACGGCTTCCTCCTCCTCGTCGCGCTCCTTCTCGCAGCGGTAGAGCACGATGGCGTCGCCGGTGTTGGTGACGCCGACGCCGCCCAGGACCACGGCCCCGCGTAGGTCGGCCCCCCGCATGGAGACGAACACGGGCTTCCTGCCGACGCTTGCACAGTGCCCTTCGGCGACGGGATTGGACGATTCCAGGATCTTGCGGTAGGGCGCCTGGAAGAAAATGTCCCGCCAGATCGGCACGCTGACTTCGGCCTTCATCTCGCTGAAATCGGAAAGCGTCCCCGGCTGGACACTCGCGCAACCGGCCATGACAAGGCTGCAGCCCAAGAGGGCCAGCGTTCTCATTGTCGTGGCCCCGCCGTCATCGGATACTTCCCGCCGCGCCCGCGCAAAAACGCGCTCGGCGGCGAGGATTGCGTGATTAGCCATGTTTACCCTCCCTTTCCAATACATCGATCCTAGGACCGCTAGCTGAACGGAGACTGAACGACCACACCCATAGTCTCAGTTGCGCGGTGGCTCGACCATCAACCGTTCGATCAAGTCCACGAACTGCTCCTCGGACCGCTTTGGGCCGACGTAGGTTCGCCACCCGGGCTTCAACTGCCAGGAATATCCGTTTCGCAGGCTTCCCGTGCCGCTTGCGACATCCTCGAACCAGTCTCCCGCGCCGTAGACGGCGTAGAGCACGGCCACCTGGTCCCAGCTTGATCGTCCCTCGAACCTACCACCGAACCAGCGGAAGTAGGCCTCCCTGACGGGGTTGTCGGCGGACGTGTCGGCGAGCGTGGCACCGGTACGCACGCGTCCGCCGTAGTCCGAGATGGCCAGTGGCGTCGGCCAGTTCTCGATCGCCTCTTGGGTTGTGTCGACGAGGCCGTGGCGGATCAGGTTGAAGCCGTCGTTGTGTCGGCCCCCCATGACCACGAGTTTCTCGACCTTGCTCGCAACTAGATCGGCTTCGGCGCGCAGCAGATCCGCGAGGTTGTTGAGGAAGCCGACGCTCACGATGGTCACGGAGGCGTCTGGCTGATCGTTCAACACCCGCCTGTAGACATCCAATGCGTCGAGTGCGCTGTCGGCGGTTAGGCGGCGGGGGAAGGCAGCGACGTGATCGAGGTAGCGCGATGAATCGGGGTCGGAAAGCTCGCCGCCATAGACGCCGACGGGTATGTTGCCGCGACCGTACCAGGTGTTGATCGCGTTGATCGCACCGGCCCCGCTCCGATGGACCTCGTTGTAGTTCACCGCAAGGATCTTGGCGCGACCGTCGTCGGCCAACGCGTGGAGAACCGCTAGGGCGCCGACGTCGTCCACGTCGAACGTCATATCCGTCTCGAGGATGATCCGTTTCGGTTCGTCGGGTGCGGGCGTTTCGTCGGAGTGTGCCGCGGGCGTGACCGCAAGGAACAGCGCGACCAACGCTCGTCCCACGGTTTCTGTCACCTGCGGAGGCTCCTGCTCACGGATCGTTGCGGATCGAGCAGTCCGACGCCGATCCACGCGGCACGAGACGCTACCACAACCAGCGACCGCGCGACGGTCCGCGCGGAAGCAGTGACTGCTTTTCATGCACCGAGACGTGGAACTCGGTACGCTTCGGGCCATCAACCCGTCAATACGCGCCCGGAGCCCCGGTATCAGAATACGTGTGGAACAGCCCCTTAGGGGCGTCCCTATCGCGCCCGTCAGGGCGCGCGGTCGCCTGCATGGTGACCTGTCGATTCGTCGAAACGGGACGGGACAAGCCCGTCCCCTACGGCGCGGTGCGCCAACGCCCGTAGCTTCGTCCGGCCATGGTGCGTTGCCAAAGCTGTTCCCGGCACTTGCCATGGTTGACACGGCGTTTCGATCGTGGAGGCTCCGTTGAGTGGGACGACGGCTACACACCCGGTGCTAGCTGTCGAGGACGTCCAGACCCGGTTCCACACCCAGGAAGGCATCGTGCACGCCGTGAACGGCATCGGCTTCGAGCTAGGGGAGGGCGAAGTCCTCGGTGTGGTCGGCGAGAGCGGCTCGGGCAAGAGCGTGACCATGCTGTCGCTCCTCGGGCTGCTGCCCACGCCGCCGGCGGAGATCGTCTCGGGGTGTGCGCGGCTCGAAGGCGAGGACCTGATGGCGCTCGACGCGGACCGGCTTCGGGAGGTGCGGGGCGCCCGGGTGGGATTCATCTTCCAGGATCCGATGACGTCGCTGAACCCCGTGCTCACCGTGGGCTATCAGTTGACGGAGCCGCTGCGCGTACATCTCGGCATGGACAAGGCGGCCGCCCGGGAACGCGCCGCGCAGTTGCTGGACCTGGTGGGCATCCCCGAGGCGACGCGGCGCTTGAGCGACTTTCCGCACCAGTTCTCGGGGGGCATGCGGCAACGGGTGATGATCGC
>JAPPKV010000357.1 GCA_028819775.1 Gammaproteobacteria bacterium
GGTTGGGAACCTGGAATCCGATGTCTTCGAGGCCCTTCAGTCCTTGGGCGTCGATATCGTCGCCCGAGATCGCCACCACCGACTCCGGAATCTCGAGCAGACTCTCCTCGCGTTTACGAGCGGTGACCAGCACCTCCTCGATTTCGTCGTCCGTCGCCGCTTGTTCCGCCACCGAGTACTGGGCTGGGACGGCGAGTAGCACGAGCATTGCCCCGGATAGGAACGCACCCGTACACATTGGGATGTTCTTGTCCATTGCCTGATCTCCCCTGGATCGACTTCCGCCCATTGGCGGATGCGGCGAGTATACTCTTGGGGGTTGCGTCTCGCCCGACTTTGCGGGCAGATTCGAGGGGAGATGAACATCGTGGCCAAAGCCATCCACACCATGATCCGCGTCCTGGACCTAGACCGGTCGCTGGACTTCTACAAGCGCGCTTTCGGGCTCGAGGTCGCCGACCGGTTCGACTTCGACGATTTCACGCTGGCGTATCTGCGCAACGAGGAGAACGACTTCGAGGTGGAGCTGACGTGGAACCACGGCCAGAAGGAGGACTATACGCACGGCAGTGGCTACGGCCACGTCGCCATGTGCGTCGAGGATTGCGCTGCCGAACGTGTGCGGTTCGAAGCCGAGGGGTTCGACCCCGGAGACGTCGTGGAATTCCACCGCGACGGCGGACTGATGGCGCGTTTCTTCTTCGTCCAGGATCCGGACGGCTACAAGATCGAAGTCCTGGAGCGCCACGGCCGGTACCAGTAACGGCGACGCTATCGCGCCCGTAGGGCGCGCCGTCGCCCGCAAACCGTCGACTCGCCTTCGTCTAACTGGGCGGGACGCCACAAGGGCGTCCCCTACGAAAACGCCAGCATCCGCTGCAGGGGCACCATTGCCCGGGCGCCGACCTGCGGTTCGACGTGAATCTCGTTGTCGGTGTTTTCCAGGGTAGCTAGCAGGGCTTCGAGTTCGTTCATGGCCATCCACGGACAGTGTGCGCAACTCCGACACATGGCGCCGTCGCCCGCCGTGGGGGCCTCGATGAAGCGCTTGCCCGGTGCGGATTTGCGCAGCTTGTGGAAGATGCCGCGGTCGGTGGCCACGATGAAGGTGTCGTGGGGCAGTTCCTGGGCGGCCTGGATGATCTGGCTGGTGGAACCCACGCGATCCGCGATGTCGATGACCGCCGCAGGCGACTCGGGATGTACCAGCACACCGGCATCGGGGTAGACCCGCTTGATGTCCTCGAGCGCCTTGAACTTGAACTCCTCGTGGACGACGCAGGCACCGCTCCAGAGCAGCATGTCCGCCCCGGTCTTGGCGCGGATGAAGTTCCCGAGGTGCTTGTCCGGCGCCCAGAGGATCTTCTCGCCCTTGCCGGCAAGGTGTTCGACGATCTTCAAGCCGACGCTCGACGTCACCACCCAATCGGCTAGCGCCTTCACGGCGACCGAGGTGTTGGCGTAGACGACCACCGTCCGATCCGGGTTCGCATCGCAGAACGCCTTGAAATCCTCTGGGGGACAGCCTAGGTCCAAGGAGCACTCGGCCTTGAGCGTCGGCATGAACACGCGTTTCTCCGGGGAGAGGATCTTCGCCGTCTCGCCCATGAAACGCACGCCGGCGACGATCAGCGTGCTCGCCGGGTGGTCCCGACCGAAGCGCGCCATCTCCAGCGAGTCCGCGACGCAGCCGCCGGTCTCGTCGGCGAGATCCTGGATGTCGCCGTCCACGTAGTAGTGTGCCACGAGCACGGCGTCGCGTTCGGCAAGCAGACGCTTGATGTCGGACTTCAGCGCGATGACACGGGTGTCCGGCAGAAACGCCGGCGTATGAACCGGCACCTCCGCAGGTTGCAGGCTGTAATCACGCAACATGGCGCGATAATACACCTTGTCTCCCAACCAGCCGGTCGTAGCGCCCATGCCACGCGTCGCGTTCTTCGTAACCGACCCCAATCGCGGTCTACCGGCGAACGACAACCACCTGCGCCTGCCGCGGGCATTCGCAGCGGCCGGCTGGTCGGTGTCCCGAATCGATCAGGAGTCGCTCGCTATGCACAGTCGACGGGTCTTGGCGCGCGACTTGTCGGGGAGCGCGGTGTCCGTCGCGGACTTCGACCTCTACTTCGTGCTGGGCTTCGGATCCCAGGCGACTTTCCTCGATCGGATGCAGCTCTTGCGCTCGCTGGACCAGAAGCGTTTCGTCAACACCGTCGACGCCCTCGTGTACCAGCACGGCAAGGTCTCGCTGTTCCTCGCGGCGCACGAGATACCCCAACCGGAAACCCACGTCTCCAACGACCCGGAATGGCTCGCCTCGATCGTTGCGCGCGGCGGCGACTGGATCGTCAAGCCCACCGCGGCGAGTTTCGGACGCGACGTGTTCAGGTTGCGGCAGGAAGACACCAACCGCCGCGCGATCCTGGAACACCTAACACGCGACAACCGCTACGCCTTGCTCCAGGCCTACCTCGACCCCGGTACGGATGGCGAAAAACGCGCGCTCGTCGCTGCCGGCAAGGTCATCGGCACCTATGGCAAACGGCCACTCGACCATCGCGGCAACCTCGGCGCCGGGGCCGAAGCGTTCCACGCCACGCTGTCGCGGGAAGAAGCATCGACCGTGGCGCGGCTAGTGAACGGACTCGACGACCTCGGCGTTCGCTTCGCCACCATCGACCTCGTCGGATCCCGAGCCCTAGAGATAAACGTCGCCAACCCCGGTTGGCTCGGGACCTACGAGCAGGTCACGGGTGTCGATCTCGCATCGAGGGCGGTCGATGCGCTGTCGCAGCGTTTCGGATCATGAGAACGAGCCGCCGTCGACTCGGATGATGGCGCCCGTCGTGAAGCTTCCCGCGTCACTCGCGAGATAGAGTGCCGCGCCGACCACCTCCTCCGGCTGGCCGCCACGCTGCAGCGCAATGCCGGTCTTCGCGCTCCGCTCGAAGGCGTCCATGTCCCACGCTTTCGAGATGTCGGTCAGAAACGGTCCCGCCTGGATGCAGTTGACGCGAACCTTCGGCGCGTAGGCCCGGGCAAGGGACAGCGTCAACGAGTTGATCCCGGCCTTTGCGGCACCATAGGGCTCGGACCCCGGCGTTGCCTGCACCGCTGCGTTGCTGCTGACGTTGACGATGGCACCGCCCTGCCCCGCAGCCATGCGCTCGCCGATGATCGCCGAGAGCCGATAGGGTCCCTTCAGGTTGACGCCAACGACCTTGTCGAAGAGATCCTCGGTGACGGCCGAGAGCTTCGGATAGAGCGGCGACATGCCGGCGTTGTTGACGAGGATGTCCATCTTGCCGAACTCGGCGTAGGCGGCGTCCGCGAGTTCGCCGAGTTCGTCCCAGTGGCCCACGTGGCAGCCGTAGGGCAGCGCCCGCACCCCCAACGCGCGGGCTTCCTCGGCCACCGCCTCGCAGTTGTCCGCCTTGCGGCTGGTGATCACCACGTCCGCCCCGCGTTCGGCGAACGCCAGCACCATGGCCCTGCCCAGGCCGCGGCTGCCGCCGGTGACCAGGGCGACCTTGCCGGTGAGATCAAAGAGATCGGCCATGCTTACTTCCTTGGAGGGGTCGGTCGGCCAGTCTAGCGTTGTTTGGAGAGGCTACGTTCTCGGAACGTAGACCAGTTGGCCGTCCCGCACCTCCAACGTGCCAAAGGGATCGTCGCCGCTGCCGCAGTGGGGGTTCTCGCCGTACTCGACCAGATAGTGGTCTGGTGGATTGCCATCGGACAGGGTTCGAAGGTCGTAGACGTCGTAGACCGTACGGTATAGGCCGCGTTCGCGGAGATCAGCGAAGCAAGCCTTTTCACCGGTAACATTGACGAGAGAGTGCGTTGTCGAGGCGCTGTCTGACTCGTCCTCTGGGGTTCTCCTCACGACCTTGACTTCGCGTTTGCTCAGACAGCGGGCGATGTCCTCGGCATCGCCTACGCCGTGTCCCAGCACGAGCCTGCCGTCATGGATGCGAGCACTGTAGTCAACAGGGTTCGAGAAGGCATGCAGGAACGCGGTCTCGCCGGTTGACGCATCGAGGACGTGCGCCTCGGTCCCGCTGCGCCCGACCAGCCAGGTACCATCGTCCGAGATCAGCCCCATGCCAAGGTCGATACTACTCTGCTGTGCTGGACAACAGCCTCGTCAAGGTGTCCTCCTCGCCGATGCCGCCACCCTTGGTGACCACGGCGAGACCCTCCTCCGTCTGACAGAAGGGAACGGCCGTGTCCGCACTGCCCAATACACGTAGCGTGCGGTCGCCCAGGATCGCGGCCGCCGTGTCGCCGCCCAGGATGACCAACGTCGGCGCGCCAGAGGCCGTGATCCAATCCCAGGTCGTCGTAGCGACCACCAACGCCATGGACTCAGCCGCGACGTCCCCGATCTTAGCCGGAGTCATTTCGGTCGCCAGAATCACGTCCTGCCCACATTGCAGCGCGGCCATAGCTTGTCCGGCGCCATCGTCGGGCCCCACGGTCAGGCAACCGAGCTTCGAGACCTGCATTCGGCTAAGCGGATGGAGACTGCCGCAAACGATCAGCGCCGGTCGCGGCAGGGGCGGCAAGTCGGAGCCCCCTCCAGAACGCAGCGTCGCGACGTAGGCCCCGACCCCGCCCGTGGTGCCGACCAGCATGCGATCTTCCTCCCGACATCGAACCGCCGCAGCGTTCAACTCGTCATTGGTGTTCGCGTCGAGGACCACCAAGCGCCCGTCCGCCAGCGCGTTCTCGCAGCCCGCTGCCAACAGGTAGTCGATCGGGCGGCTGGACAACAGGCGGTTGCGGGGGTCGCGTCCGAAGGGACTCTCGGCCACGGGCACATCGCGTATGTAGACCGTACCGCCGTCGCAGCGCCTGCCCGCGTCGGGAAAACTCGCGAGGATTCCCACGCGCCTGCCCAAGGCAATCAGAGACGCCGTTTCATGCGCCCAGTTGCCGCGTAGTCCAGAGTCCATCTTGTGGCAGCGGAAACGAGCGGCGAGCCGATGCGCCTCGCCGATCCGGCCTGCGGCTTCGACTGCCGGGCAATGACGACTGTCGAGGTCGATCACCGCACAGTCGTCGGTCGCGTCCGGCGCGGTGGTCAGTCGAACCTCGAAACCCAAGTCGGCACACGCGCCGCCGGTCTCCAAGGCGCCTGTCCGGTCGTCCGCAGTAACTAGCAGTTCAACTGCCACTGGCGCTCCGAAACCGTGCACCCCATCATCCTAACGCGCAGAGCCGAAACGGTGGCCCCGTGTCGCAGCATCAGACGAAACACAGAACCTATAGTGGATCTCGTTGGGAAGAGCAGGCGGCATACTGCCGGGCGATACGGTCGGGACCGTTGATCGCCGTATCTGGCACCACGGCGGTGGACGAGAACGGCAACATTGTGGGCGACGACGTATACCACCAGGCCACCTTCGTTCTGAGGAAAATCCGACGCGCCTTGCGGGAACTCGGGGCGGACCTCACCGATGTCGTGCGAACCCGTACTTTCTTGACCGACATGAGCCAACTGGATGGATTCGCCAAAGCCCACCAGGAGACGTTCGGCGGCATCGACCCCGCCGCCACCTGTGTCGAGGTCTCGGGTCTGGTCGACGATCAGCTTCTGATCGAAATCGAGGTGGACGCCGTCTTGGAGTAGCGCGGCTGCGTGCTGCGGGGTGTACGACAAATCGTTGGTGAGTGGGCGCTAACGTCGTCATGCGGCGAT
>JAPPKV010000005.1 GCA_028819775.1 Gammaproteobacteria bacterium
CGCAGCCGGATGGCAGGACTCTCATCGAAGCCACGGTGCCGGATACGGCGGACTTGCGGTGGTGGCTGTTGGGGTTCGGTGCCGGGGTGGAGGTGCTCGAACCGGAGGAGTTGCGCGCCGAATTCGCCGATCAGGCGCGGCGACTGGGTACCATCTACGGATAGTGACGGGCTTGACGGACTTCCGATGACGGCACGGGCGGAACGGCGCAGCTTTTGGACTTGGGGCTACATCTCGGACGAGCCGAGCATCGCCGAACGCCGGGCGGCGGCCGAGCGCTTGTCGGCGCGAATCGGCGAGGCGGTCGAGCCCCCGCCCGTACCGGTGATCGACGACATCGTCCTGCCGGCACCGCGGCTAAAGGTGCCGGACTCCCTAACGGGCTGGGTGTCGACCACGACGGCGGAGCGCGTGACGCACACCTACGGCGGTCACTCGCTGGAACTGCTGAAGGCGTTGCGCGGCGACTTCGATCACCCCCCAGACGCTGTTGCCCACCCGAACAACGAAGACGAACTCGAGGCGACGCTGGCTTGGTGCGACCGCGAGGGCTACGTGGCCATTCCCTACGGCGGAGGCACGTCGGTGGTCTGGGGCTTGAACGTGCCGGGCGGTGCGAATGCCGCGGTGACGATTGATGTCGACAACCTGAACGCCGTCCTTGAGGTCGACGAGGTGTCTCGCGCCGCTCGTGTCCAGGCGGGCATCCTGGGTCCGGACCTGGAAGCGGCCTTGAAGCCCTTGGGTCTGACGCTCCGCCACTTCCCGCAGAGCTTCCCCTGGTCGACGGTCGGCGGTTGGGTGGCAACGCGTTCCGGCGGGCACTACGCGACCAACCACACGCACATCGACGATCTCGTCGAGTCGACGCGGATGCTGACGCCGAGGGGTTGGTTCGAATCCAGGCGCTTACCTGGGAGCGGTGCCGGCCCGAGTCCCGATCGTCTTGTGCTTGGCTCCGAAGGAACACTCGGGGTCATCACCGAGTGTTGGCTACGGCTCCAGAAAAGACCGGTGTACCGTGCCACGGCCGGCGTTGCATTCCCGTCCTGGGAGAGCGGCTGCGAGGCGGTGCGAGCCATTGCCCAGGCCAAGCTCTGGCCGGCCAACCTGCGCATCCTGGATCCGGCGGAAGCCGAGTTCTCGGCGGGTCTGTCGGGTAATCATGCGCTGCTCATCATCGGCTTCGAGTCGGGCGATGTTCCCCAGGGCTCGAATATCCGCGCCGCGGTTGGCATTGCCCGGTCGTTCGGTGGCGTCATCGAAGACGACGCCATCCTCGTCGACGACGGCACCGGCCAGGCAACCGGCCGCGGCGGGGCCGTCGGGGCATGGCGAAATGCGTTCATCGGCGTCAACGCGGGGCTCGCGGCCGGACTCGGCCTGCTCGCGGACACCTTCGAGACAGCCATCACCTGGGACCGTTGGCCGGACTTCGACGCGGAGATCCGCGAACGAGTCGGCGTCGCTTTGCGTGGTGCCCTGCGCGGTGCGAGGCTGTCGTGCCGTTTCACGCACGTCTACCCGGACGGGCCGGCACCCTACTACAGCTTCAGCGGTATTGTGCCCCGGGGAGCTGAGATGGAGCGTTGGCGGATCGTCAAGGAGGCGGCGACGGAAGCGGTGGTCGCGGCAGGCGGCACGGTGACCCACCATCACGCCGTGGGACGCATGCACCGTGCCGGGTGGGAGGTCCAGCGTCCGGCCCTCTTCGGAGACCTTTGGCGGGCTGCGAAGCGGAGCGTCGATCCGAACGGGATTCTGAATCCGGGCGTGTTGATCGATCCCTGATCGTTCCCGACCGGGGTCCGAGCCTAGAACTGGATCAGCCTGAAGGTTGTTCCCGGATCACCAACGAGTTGGAGGTGGCAAGGCAGGTACTCCCGTTCGATCTTGTATTGGAGATCCGGGTCGAAACGAAGGAATACGTACTTCCTCGCGCAACGCAGCTTGATTTCCTCGATCTGGCCCTCGACATCCGCGAGGAAGAACTCGTCCTTGAACAACTGGTAGCTCCAGGTATAGCGGTCGCCGAAGTCGCCGGGCACGGAATAGCCGCGGTCATCGAGCCGTAGGGTCTCGAGTTCGTCGACGACGGCCCGCAATGGGTTCAGGAGTTCGTCGTCGAGCGGGTATTCCGACAGGGTCTCGAAAGTCTGGATCGCCCGGCCGAAATCCTGAGTCTTGACGAGTAGCAGGAAGCGCGCCCGCTGCAAGGAAGTGTAGAGCGACTCCGGCACGCGCTTCTCTGCGGATCGGTGGCCGACCGCGCGGTCCAGCGCCTTGAGCTGCTGTTGTTCGTTTCCCCACGTGGCGTAGTAGCCGGATTTGGCGACATGCAGAAACGCGTCTTCGTATAGGTTCAACGGCCCGCTCGAATCGAGTTCTTCGAACAGGCTGTCCGCTTTCTCCTGATCGCCCTCGCCGATCGCTCTCATGGCGGCCCGGTAGATCCTGACGAACCACGCCCGGGCACCCGAGCTGTCCATCTCGAAGTGGTAGTAGAGGTGGTGCCCTGCGTCGAGCGGCTTACCCTCGAATCGCGCAGGTTCGAACCGGGACTTCTCCAACGCGCGTATCGCGGCGTCGTGGAACACCTCGTCTCCCACCGATTCGGTAACGACGATCTCGTAGGGCTGGCCGTCGGTGTCGACCATGAAGTCGAGGCGCACCCAGCCTTCCTTGTTGTTGCGCACCGCCGTGAGCGGGTATGTCGGCGTGGCTCTCGAGACGCTGTGCGGCCGCGAATAGACTTCCAGTTCGACGGCATCTGTATCGGCTGCCGATTCGGTAGGCGGGGAAGGCGTTGCGGGTTCGCCGCCGCAGGCCACGGCGGCGACCATCGCGCCGAAGGTTCGTAGGATTGTAGTCCGCACGGGGTGTTCTCGGTGGAGTGCGCGCCGGCAAGGCGCGGTTTCCCTCACTATAGGGTGTGGACCAACTCCATGAAATACGCGCGTTCGGTCCAGGGGCTCGTGACGTCGGAATACGACGCGCTCCTGGACTGGTAGCCGGTCGGATTCCACGACGTCTCCACCCACCGGGTGTGACCGCCCGCCAGGTTGCTGGCGCCAAGGTTCAGCCGCATGTTCTTCAACGCGCCGAAACGGTCATTGCCAAGTCGATAGGTAACCGCGAAGTCCAGTACGACCGGATACTTGAGCAAGATGCGGGAATTGATGTCCCCGTACCGGCGATCGGCGTCGTCGCGGTGCGAGGCGTTCAGTCCGAGGCGCCAGTTGCCCCGGGTCCAACCGAAACGGGCGTGCTGCTTGAACTTCGGCACGGCGTACGGGAGGCCGACAAGGTCTTCCGCGACCTCGCTCGAGCCTAGGCGTGATTCGAACCGGTCGTACATCGTCACGCTTGCACTCAAGGACCAGGTACCCCACGCCGTTTCGCGTTGGTAGTCGGCTGTCCAGTCGTAGGTGCCAACGATCTGCGAACCGACATTGGCGGCGCGCGCGTCGATACCCAGGAACTCGCCTTCCTCGTCGAACCGGTAGACGCTGCCATAACGTTCGAACAGATCGTCGGTGAGCCGGGGTATCAGGCTTAGGGTCATCGGTGTGACGCCATCGATCCGGTCGCGGAAGTGAATCTTCGAGTAGTTGAGAATCGAACGGAATCCCTTGAGCCGGGCGGGAGTGAACTCGATACCGTATGACCAGGACACCGCCGATTCGCCTCGCAGGGACGTTCGGCCGCCGGAGACGATCGTCGCATCGCAGGGCCGCAAGGGGCAGCAAAGCACGTCGGCGGCACCTCCCCGGTCGTCAAGAAACGCCGATAGGGGGGTTGTCGTGGTTGGCAGCGAGGACAGCCAAAGGGGAGGTGCTGCGAACGATGTCCCCTTGCGCAACCGGACGCGCAGGTCGTCGTTGATGTTCCAAACGGCCCCGATGGACCAGGTCGTGTTGGTGCCGTGGAGACTGGTGTCCTCGCGCCGAACTGCCGCGTTGACGGACAGCTTCTCCACCAGCGGGCGTTGTGCGACTAGGGGAACCTGGAATTCGGCAAACGCGCCGGTGACCGCGATGCCACGTCCCGGGACGTCGCCGGCGGCGTCGGGCAATACGACCCCGTCGATGCCGGAAAGGTCGGGGTTGTCATCACCCGGGGCCCCCGGGTGAATGGGAAACATGCCGATTGGACCATGAGCCACGATGGGAAGGTGTCGCGCCAGGGCATCTCGCTGATGCTCGAAACGGACATCGGCCTCTCGGGAGGACACGCCGAACAGGACGTCGAGATCGCCGGCGGGCATGGCGGCGAAGGAGCGCTTGAGGGTGAACTCGACTAGGAGATCCTCGTTGCTCGCATCGAATGTCTGGTCGGAAAGCAGGAACGGGCGGTAGCGGTCCTCGGGCGAGGCATGGGTCGACGTACCGAACGAGCCGTCGAGCAGGGCGTCGCGGAGCGCCTCGCGCGACAGTTCATGTTTGGTCGTCGAGTTGCTGTTTTCCCGGGTATGGTCGACGCCGAGGTGCCATTCCCAGCCAAGCAACGCGTCGAAGGATCCATCGACATTGGCGGACAGGGTCCACCGACCCGATCTTGCTTGCGTGAACATGGCTGGCAGTTCCGCATCGCCGAGCATTTGGGCCGCAAGGGCCGATCGCGATGGCGGGTCATCGCTTGTGGTCGCCGGAACGTAACCGGTCCTGTGCTCGGTCTCCCCGGGCGTGTAGGCCAGCGATATCGACGTGTCCATGCCGCCGGGCAGGTCCTGGTCAATAGCGACTCGGAAATAGGTTCGCTGCCGACTCGCGTATCGCTCGCTTTCCTCAAAGAGCAGATCGTCGCCGAAGGAGGGGTTGGCGCCTGCCAGGAAGTCCTGCGCCGGGTCGTCGTAGGGAATACGGTTCTTCGTCGTGTAGTAGCCAAGCAACCCGGTTGCCCTGCCCGACCCCCAGGCCTTGGTGCTGGCGAGAACCGCGTTGACCCCGTCGAAGGCACCCGCAAGCCCCGTCGTGCGTCGGAGCTTGACGGTGGTCCCTTCGTGCTGGTCGCGCAGGATCACGTTTACGATGCCGCCCACGGCGTCGGATCCGTACAGGGCGGAGGCGCCGTCGAGCTGGATTTCGACCCGTTCCACCATGTCCATGGGGATGCTGGAAAGGTCGGCGTAGCCACCGAGCAGGCCCGAACGGCCGATTCGCTTGCCGTTGACCAGGACCAGCGTCCCCCGGGAGCCGACTCCGCGAAGGTTCATCGGCGTCATCCCCAGCGACAGGTTCGTGGCCTGCATGAGCCCGAGTTGCTGGCTGTCCACGCCCCATGCCAGATCCTGGCATTGCTGCACGAACGTCGTGCCGCCGAGCGAGTCCGGCTCGTTGGCGAGCAGGTCGATGCCCGGATTGAGCGGATTGCCGCCGGGGATGTTCTGGGGGAGGTCGTCGATCGCACCGCCGATGCTGCCGTCGCCCGGGTCGGTCACCACGACGACATGGCTCGATACCTGCGACGGCGGCAGCCCGATACGGCTGCCGGTGACAACAACATCGGGCGGACGGGCGTTGTTCGCCCGCGTTAGCGCGTTCTCCTCGGCAAGGGCTTGGGCGCTTTGAAAGGGTCCGGCGATGGGTGCGACCAGATCGCCCGGAATGGATTCGTCCGGTGGCATCAGGCTCGACGGGACCGGGGACACGAGCGCCGGCTTGCGGGAGACCACGACGCCGCTGTCCTGGT
>JAPPKV010000030.1 GCA_028819775.1 Gammaproteobacteria bacterium
CGAACAGGATCGCGGCGACCAAGGCGAACACGATGGCGGTCCACAGCCACGGCGGACTGTGGTGTCCCGGTCCGAAGATGAGGTCGCGCAGCGCGATGCCGGTCTCGCGCGCCCACCCGGGCAGGAACTTGCCCACGACGATCACGAATACGAACGCGTACACCGTGAGCTTGACGACCCGGGCCATGCCGGTGAACGGGCTCTCGCCGGTGACGATCGACCAGCGGCCGATCTCGATGTTGACCCAAAGCTGAAGGAAGATGCCGATGGCGGCCGCCCAGAGTAGCTGCGCGCCGACCACGGAGGTGATCCAGGGCCACATGATCAGTTCGCCGGATCCGATGGCGAGCCCCGCGATCACGACGCCAGGGCCGATCAGCTTGAGCATCGGCTTGTCGCGTTCGGGTAGGTCCGCCTGTTTGAGAGGCTGGATCGGAATCAGCATGGGCACGCCCTGGTTGTTCGTTGGCGAACAGTGAAGCCTAGCAGCGGGTGTACGACAAATCTCTGCTGCACGTAGGGGCCAACCGCGCGCCCTCGCGGGCGCGATGTGGTCGCCCGCTCGGCGCCCGCCGATAGGCTAGACTGCTGCGGGATGGACGTTGGCCTGCTGACCTTCTGCGCCGCGAAGCCCGGCGAGTCCCAAGAGGAGTGCTACGCCGCCACCTTCAACGAGATCGTCTGCGCCGACGAGACGGGTTGGGATACGGTGTGGACCGGTGGCGTTCCCCTGCGCGGCAACGTCTCCCATCCCCTATTGATGGCCGCCGCCATTGCAGGCCGCACCCGCCGGATCAGGATCGGAACGGCCGTCCACCTTCCGCACTTGCGCGCGCCGGGCGAACAATTCACGACCGACGTTCCGGCGGGCGCGTCGCGGATAGATCGAAGCGGACCGGCGGGCGAGGCGTACCGGTACGTTTTCGAGCACATGCCGCCGGCGGACCCCCTCCAGGTCGCGGAACAGATCGCCATGATCGACCAGGTCAGCGAGGGTCGTTTCATCTACGGCGCAGGTGGCAATACGATCGGCGACCGGCGGCGCCAGGAGCACTTCCTGGAGTTCCTCGAGGTGATGAGGCAGGCATGGACCGAGGAGCGATTCTCGGGGTTCCAGGGCGAGTTCTACGACTACCCGGCACTCCCGGAAGGGGCGGAGGTCCTGCCAAAGCCCGTCCAGAAGCCGCACCCGCCCATTCTGCTGCCCCTCGACAGCCAGCAGAGCTTCGTGCCGATGGGCACAGGGGGCTACCGCATCGCCATTGGCGGCGGTACATCCCACAACGAGCGCGGAGACGCGGTGCTAAGGGAAGACGTCAGGCGCTACCGCGAGGCGTGGCGGGAAGCAGGGCACTTGGGCGATCCGAAGGTAGTGATTCGCATGTCAACCTTCGTGGCTGCGACCCCAGCCGAGGTCAACCGGACCATGGGGAATGCCGACAGGAGACGCGATCTCACCGGTACGCCGGAGCAGGTGGTCGACCGAATACACGAGTTGCGGGAGGACTTCGGTGCGGACGAGATCATGTGCACGATGCTCGGACGCGCGCTCTCCCGCGACGACATGCTCCGAAGTATTCGCCTCATGGCCGACAAGGTGATTCCCAAGATCAAGTAGGGGACGGGCTTGTCCCGTCCCGCGTTTGGCGAACCGACGCCATTCGGACGACCACAAGGGTCGCCCTACGGGTCGTGGGCAGCGTCTTTCGTTGAGACACCCTCGAGCATGAAGTCGACCACCGCCTCGAGTTCCTCGTCCGTACACTCGTCGCACAGGCCGCGGGCGGGCATGTACGGCGGCATCCCTTCGATCGTGCGCGCAACGACTTCCTCGATCCCTTCGGCGAGCCGCAGTTCCCAGTCCCCGGCGTGGCCGGGACGCGGTGCGCCCTCGACGGCTTCGTCGTGGCATCGGGCGCAAATCGCGGTGTAGATGTTGCTTGGCTCTCGAGAGGTCAGGGCCGAGCCGGGCGCGTCGTCGTCGGTTGCCGCCTGGTCCGACTGCAGCGCAAGCGCCATCAGTCCTGTCTGGTTCCCCTGTCCCGTTGCGAACACGATGTACTGGCGGCCGTCGGCCAGGTAGGTCATGGGCGCGGCGTAGGAATACGGTATCGGCACCTTGTGTACGAATTCACCGGTCTCCTTGTCGATAGCGTTCAGATAGTGCCCACCCTGGTCGGGGGCAATGAGAAACAGAAGGGTCCTCGTCAGCAGCGGAAAAGTCAGCACGGGCATGCCGACCGGACCGGGATCCGGAGCGCCGCGGTCAATCACGTACTGCCGCAATCCGTCACCGTTCGGCACGACCCAATCGTAGTCGCCGGAATTGAGATCAAGCGCACTGACGCGGCCGTGGGGCGGCTTGGTCAGCGGCAACGGCCCAGGTCCTCCCACCGATGTCGGTCCGGTACGCCGATAGCGATGTTCCGTGCGCGGGTCGCCTCGCTCGAGCTTGACGAGGATGGCGTGGGATTGGGACGGGATGTAGAGCCGCGAGGTCTCCGGGTCGAATGCCGCCCCGGACCATTCGCCGCCGCCACCGTCACCCGGTTGCTGGATCGTTCCCCTGAGGCTGGGCGGTGTGTAAAGGGGGCCGTGGTCAAACCTCTCGACGGTCGCGAGGGCTTCGGCCCGTAGCGCGTCCGAGTAGTCGATGACGCTGTCCAGTGAAATGCCCTGGTGTTCGAACGGCGCGGGTCGAGATGGGAAAGGCTGGGTCGGCGATGTCCGCTCCCCCGGCACCCGGCTCTGGGGCACCGGTCGTTCCTCGACGGGCCAGACCGGCTCCCCAGTGACCCGGTCGAACACGAACAGGAGGCCCTGCTTGGTCACCTGCGCCACCGCCTTGATGTCCCGGCCATCGACGGTGATGTCGACCAGATTCGGTGCGGCGGGCAGGTCGTAGTCCCAGAGCCCGTGGTGCACGGTTTGGAAATGCCACACGAGTTTTCCCGTCGTCGCCTCTAGGCAGACCAGGCTTTCGCCGAACAGGTTGTCGCCGGGGCGATGACCGCCGTACCAGTCGTTGGAAGGCGTCCCGAATGGAAGGTAGACGTAGCCGAGATCGGGATCTGCGCTCATCAACGTCCAGACGTTGACCGCTCCCCCCACCTTCCAGGACTCGTCGAGCCAGCTCTCGTGGCCGATCGAGCCCGGTCTGGGGATGGCGTGGAACGTCCAGCGCAGTTCGCCGGTGCGGACATCGAAAGCGCGCACATCGCCGGGCGGATAGTCGGTGAGTGGCCGTGACCACTCGTCGGCGATGACGGAGCCGACGATGGCGAGATCGCCCATCACCAGCGGTGGCGAAACCACGGAATACATGCCGCGCCTTACTGGACGGCCGAGCCCCCGGGTTAGATCGATGCGTCCTCCGTCGCCGAAGGCGGAGTCGGGTTGGCCGGTGTCGGCATCCAACGACCAGAGGTGGGCGTCGTTGGTCGGCATGAGGACTCGGCGGTCGTCGCCGCTTGCCCAATACGCGACGCCGCGGTGGTTGTAGCCGAGGTTCGGCGGTGTTCCGCCCTTCCAGGAACCGGTGTCGAACACCCAGCGTTGTGTCCCGGTTGCCGCGTCGATGGCGGCAACGTGGCCGAGCGACGTGCTGACGAACAAGGTGTCCGCGATCTTGATGGGCGTGCTCTTGAAAGGACCCGGGAACTTGCCGAGGGCGTTATCCGGCGATTGCCACGTCCAGGCCACGCCAAGTTGGTCCACGTTCCCTGCGTGGATCTCTTCGAGGGGCGCGTACTTCGTCGAAGCAGGGTCGTTGCCGTACGAGGGCCAGTCCGTATCGGCGGCGAACGCCGACGAGCAGGCGAAGTAGGCGATACAGGCGATATAGAATCGTGCGAAAGAAGCCCTTCTTGACGCCATGACCTTGAAGATCGCCATCGTCGGCGCCGGCAGCATCGGTTTCACCCGCCGACTGGTACGGGACATCCTCAGCGTGCCGGAACTCGCGGACACCCGTTTCGCCTTCCAGGACATCAGCTCGCGCAATCTCGACATGGTGACTAGTCTATGCCGACGGGAGATCGAGGCGAACGCCGTCGGCGCCACAATCGATGCGACGTTGGCGCGGGAACCGGCGCTCACCGGGGCGGACTACGTCATCAACACCGCGCGCGTCGGCGGCCTCGAAGGGTTCCGTACGGACGTGGAAATCCCGCTGAAGTACGGGGTGGACCAATGCGTCGGCGACACGATCTGCGCGGGCGGCCTGATGTACGGCCAGCGCACGGTGCCGATGATCGTGGAACTCACCGAGCAGATCGAACGCTATGCTCACGCCGGGACGACGCTCCTGAACTACGCCAATCCCATGGCCATGAACACTTGGGCGGCGCTCGACGCCTCGCCGGTCAACACCATCGGCTTGTGCCATGGTGTGCAGGGCGGACACCGTCTGCTCGCGCATCTCTTCGAACGCCATGTCAACGACGGCCGGCCCCCAGACGATCCGGGCTACCGTCGCGTCACCAAGGCCGACGTGGATATCGTCGCCGCAGGCATCAATCACCAGACCTGGTATTTGAAGGTGCTATTCGAGGGGAGGGACTGGGCGCGCGACCTGCTCGAACTGTTCGAGGCGGACGACGAGATTCGCGAACGCGAGAAGGTTCGCATCGACATCATCCGGCGGTTCGGCTACTTCAGCACCGAGTCCAACGGGCACCTCTCGGAATACCTGCCGTGGTACCGCAAGCGACCGGACGAGATTCCGGCCTGGATATCCACCGACACCTGGATCCACGGCGAAACGGCGGGCTACCTCAGGGTGTGCACGGAGAATCGGAATTGGTTCGAGACCGACTTCGCGAAGCTCCTGGAGGCGGAACCGGCGAGCTTCGATCCCGCGAGGCGCAGCGACGAGCACGGTTCCTGGATAATCGAGGCCAAGGAAACCGGACGCGTGTACCGGGGCCATTTCAATGTCAAGAACCGCGACGTGATTCCCAATCTGCCGGCCGACGCCATCGTCGAGGTGCCCGGCTTCGTCGACAGGAACGGACTCGCCATCCCCGTGGTGGGCGACCTGCCGCTCGGTGCCGCGGCCATCTGCAACAACTCGATCCAGGTGCAGCGCATGGCAACCCGGGCCGCCATGGCCGGCGACGTGGAACTCTTGAAGCAGGCCATCCTGCTCGATCCCTTGGTGGGCGCCGTCTGCAACCCGCCCGAGGTTTGGCAGATGGTGGACGAGATGCTCGTCGCGCAGGCGCAGTGGCTGCCTCAATATGCTCGCGAAATTGAGGCCGCCCGCAAGCGACTGGCCACCGGGCCGTCCCTGGCACGCAATGCGAGCGACGGAGCGGTGCGCTTGGAGCCCCGCACCGTCGAGGAAATGCGCACGACGGCACGCTGAAGACGTCGTCGTGTCGGGTCGAACCGACGTAGTCGCGTGCCCGACTAGGCTATAGTTCCGGGGTTCGGGGCGGGACGGACAGAATGAGCGACACGGGATTCAAGAGCCGCGCTTCGGCGTTCGGTGGGCGTGTTTTTGTCGCCACGCTGATCTTCGCTGCGCCGATCCTGACCATCGGTGCGTTGGTCGTGATCGCGCTGAACGATACGCTTTGGCGATTCTTTGCGGATTCGGTCGCCACCAACATCCTCGTTCCCTACGGATGGGCTCTTGGGTCGG
>JAPPKV010000490.1 GCA_028819775.1 Gammaproteobacteria bacterium
TTAGCGGGCCACCGAAGGCGACGTTCACCCGCTGCGTCGTTTGATCGGTGACCTCTGCGATGACCAGCGCATCCCACTCGTCGGTGGGTTTCTTGGTGTAGTAGCTGATAGCGCCGGCGATGGCGTTGCGGCCGCGCATCGTCCCCTGGGGCCCACGCAGCACCTCAACGCGTTCGAGGTCGAACAGGTGCGCGTGCAGACCGTAGTCGGCAATCGTGAATACGCCATCGACATAGGTTGCGACCGCCTCGTCGCGCGAGATGTCGATGCCGGCATTGGACCCGCCGCGGGCGGTTCCCATGCCGCGCATGGTGGTGCCGTGGCCGTCCCCCCCGTTGGGATCGCCGAACTGCAATCCCGGCACGAGCTGCTCCAAGTCCATGAAGTTTTGGATCCCCAGTTCCTCGATCTTGGTGTCGTTCAAGGCGGTCATGGACATCGGTACCTTGAGGATGTTCTCTTCGCGCCGTTCGGCGGTGACGATGATCTCCTCGACAATACGATCCTGCGTTTCTGACTCACCTGATTCAGCAGCCGCGGGTGCGGCCAACAGCACGGAAACGAACACCGTTCCGATGCGCGAGAAGAGCGATTGATTCGCGTGTGTGATAGACATTTCAAGTACCTCCCTCGTTTCACGCGGACCCAACGGGCCGGTGGGCCGGGACGAGCACTCGCGCCGAGCGCACATGTCAAGAGGGCGGTACCGCGGCATTGCGCCAGTTTTGGGTGTTTTCCCCGATCCCCACTTGAGCCATACGCCGCTTTCCTAAGCGTGTCAGGGGGATATAGTGATTGGCACCGCAGTTTGACGTCCCCGCCCGGGAGAGTCAGCTTGCGTTAGTCGCCGCATGTGTGGCACAGGCGTTGGTGGTCCGCAAACCCCACCCCCGCGACACAAGCTACGGCGTAACGCGGGGGAACCCCGCACCTCGTTCCTCCGTCCACATGGTTGGATAAGGGGGAACGCCATGTCCAAAAAACTGTTAAGTCAGGTTGCCGCCGCAGTGGCCGCAGCCATCATTGCCTCACCCTGTCTTGCGGCAGACGAAGCAACCGATGAAGGACAACCCTTCATCGAAGAGATCATCGTCACTGCCGAAAAGCGGGAAGAGAACATCCTCGAAGTACCACTCACCATGTCTGCGTTCAGCGACCAGATGATCGAGGAAACCGGCATGACCAACAACGCCGATCTCGAGCAACTGGTGCCCGGCCTGCAATTCGGCGACGACCACGGCACCTCCATACGGGGCATCATCTCGCAACTGAGATGGGAAGGGCACACCGACCTCGCGGTCGCCGTTTACGTCAACGGTGTCTACACGGTCGACGCCTACGGGATCGCGCCCAATCTATTCGACATGGATCGGGTCGAGGTCGCCCGCGGCCCGCAGGGCACGATGAATGGGCGCAACTCCATCGCGGGTTCGATCAGCTACTTCCACAAGAAGCCGACCGATGAATGGGATGCCGAGATTCTCACCGAATTCACCGATCAGTTCACGCAACGCTACAATGTCGCGTGGGGGGGGCCCATCTCGGACAACATCAGCTTCCGCATCAGCGGCGGCTATTTCGAGGGGGACGGCGCGCAGAAGAACCATGGGCCAGCCCGCGACTACGATGCGCCGGATCAATACAGCATCGCACCGCAGCTGCGCTTGAAGACGGACCGCTTCGACCTCAACTTGCGTTATGAACGCACCGAGGACACCGGCGCACCGAGCACGCAGGTGTCTTTGGCGGAGCCGGACAGGACCGACCCGGACTTCGCCGAAGGCGCGTTCTACCAGTACGATAAACCGATCCGTTCGATCACGAACTGTAACGTCGCGCCCGTTGGGGCAGACCACAGGGTAACGGGCGTTGAGGCGCCCTGCGATGATCCAAAGAACGAGATCGCGACCAATCTGGACGGTCGCCTTGACAACGAAACCGACCGATTCACACTGCGAGCCGATTTCGACCTCACCGATACGTTGACGTTGCGCTATATCTATGGCGACACGAGGACGCGTATGTTCCAGACCCGCGACTTTGATCACACCGACAGGGTGCCAAGCGCGACCGATCCATTAATCGCGGCTGACGCCCCGGTGAAGTTGTTAGACGTGGAGTTCGATTTCCCTTTTGAAAACGACGAGACCTCTCATGAGCTGCTGCTTACTTCCAATTACGACGGTCCGTTCAACTTTGTCGCTGGCGCGTTCTCCTACGAGAACCGCACGCTCTTTGGGGTCGGCGTATATGGTGTAGGACAGCAGCCCCCGTATACCGACACCGACCCCGATGTAGCCGCCCAGGCTATAGGCTTCGAAAGTTGCGAGCAGGCGCTGGGGGTCTTTGGCCTTCCCTCAGATCCCACGGAGCGGGAGCATTTTTTCTGTCCCAGGCCAGGAATCGATCCCATTGGGAACACATTCCCCGGTTTCCACAAGTTTTTCACCTTCCTTACCGAAGCCACGCAGGACACCTTCGCGTATTTCGCCAATGCCGAGTACGAGATCAATGATCAGTGGCGCGTATCGGGGGGTCTGCGCTACACCGAAGATGAAAAGGTTCTGGGACAGAGTATCTTCGAGTTTATCCTCAGCATCGCTGGCATTCCAATTGGCATCCGGGGTCAAAACACCCCCCTCGACAAGTTTCCCTGGGATAAAACCATCGGCCATATCAGCGTCGAATATTCACCACTCGACAATGCCCTCATCTACGGGCGTATCTCCACCGGCTATCGCTCCGGCTCACTGAATACTGAGCCCGAGGTCCCCCTGTTGGCAATCATCGGAGAAGAGACGCTCGTCAATTACGAGCTCGGTGTCAAGGGCCTGTTCGCGGATGACCGGCTGCTTCTCATGGCGGGCGTGTTCTACAACGACTACGAAGGCTACCAATTCACCGGGACCTTTGAGCCGCCACCCGGCGTGCTACCGATCACCGCCGAGGAACCGTACGTGGGAAGCACCGCCAATATCGACGACACCAAAATCTGGGGTGCCGAAGCGGAAGCGACGTTCTTTATCGATGACAATTGGCGGCTATCCGGGTTCTACAACTATCTCGACTCGGAAATCGGTCCATTCGGCGCGATTATCCCCGGGGACGCCCAGGGGCCAATGAGGGAATGGACCTACCAGGACCTCAACACCCTGGAGATGGTCACCGTCACCCTCCCGGACCAGCGGGATGTTACCGGCAATCAGTTGCCGCAGCAGCCGCACCACAAGCTGTCGTTCCAGGTGTCCTACACCAGGCCGCTTCCGGAAATGGGCTCGCTGCAGTTGTTAAGCATCTACAGCTATACCGGCCCGCGCTGGCCGAGTCTCGGTAACGTTCCGTCCCTGGAAATCCCCGGGTACTCGCGATGGGACCTGCGCGCCAACTGGACCTCGGATGACGAGCAATGGGCAGTCTCCGGTTTTGTGCAGAACGTGCTCGACAAGATTGGGCTACAGGAATTCCTCCCGAGGTCGACGAACGGCAGTCAGCCGATGATGGGCCGGCTCACGGACCCACGTCAGATCGGGGTACAGATTCGCTGGCGGCCCGAGTTCTAGCGAAGCTCCGCGTCATACCGACGAGGCGTGCCGTAGGGGCGACCCTTGTGGGCGCCCGCGTCATACGTGGCCCGTGGGTTCGCGGGACGGGACAAGCCCGTCCCCTACGGCCCTTGTTTCTTGCGCGTCCGCGGCCCGGCACAGGGTGGGCGGAGGTGTGGTAGTCAGTGGTCTCCAATGCGTAGCCTTTTGAATCTCGCCGCGGCGCTTGTCGCAGCATCTCTTCATGCCGTCGAACCGACGTACGAACACGGCATCTCGTTCTTCCACGAACTGAAATATCCCGCGGATTTTTCGCACTTCGACTACATCAACCCCGACGCGCCCAAGGGAGGCGTGTTGATCCAGACGGCGCGGCGAGACTTCAATACGCTGTCCCTGATCTCGGACGTAGGCGTGGCGGCTCCCAACATCACCTGGATCTACGACATCCTGGTGTCGTACCGCGCCGAAGAGATGAGCAGCTTCTACGGCTGGCTGGCGGATGGACTGAGCGTTTCCGACGACAGGCGCACCCTCTTCATTCGCCTGCATCCCCGGGCGCGGTGGCACGACGGTGTGCCGATCACTGCCCGGGACGTGAAGTTCACCCTCGAGCTTGTTCAATCCACCATATGGCTTCGCGGATTTCTGTCGTGGTTGCAATCCGTAGAAATCTTAAGCGAGCGTGAAATAGCCTTACGGCTCGACAGCGAGCTGACCATATCCAACATGTTCCCCTTAAGTTGGTTTCCGATCATGCCAGCCCACTACTGGGAAGGACGGGACCCGACCCGGGCCTCCCTGGAACCGCCGCTGGGCAGCGGTCCCTACCGGGTCGCCGACGTCAGGCGGGGACGGTATGTCCGTTACGAGCGGGTTCCCGACTACTGGGGACGAGACATACCCGTCAACAAGGGCCGCTTCAACTTCGATCGGATCCAATACGACGTCTATCGGGATGCGACGCTCGCCCGGGAGGCACTTCGCAAGGGATTGATCGATGCGTGGTTCGAGCGGGATGATCGCTACTGGGCGACAGGGTATGACATTCCTGCCCGGGACAAGGGCTGGCTGGTGTTGGACTATCTCGACCACCGCGAAGAAATCGGTGTCAATCGGGTCATCGCCCTGAACAACCGTCGCGATCGGTTCAAGGATCCGCGGGTTCGGGAAGCGTTGACGCTCGCCGTGGACTTTGAGTGGGAGAACCGCGTACTCCGCTTTGGCCTGCTCGAACGGGCATTGAGCAACTTTGCAGGGGCGCCATCGTTCGAAGCGCGAGGATTGCCCGGCGAGGGTGAGCTTGCGTTGCTGGCGCCCTTTCGCGAGCAACTGCCTGCGAGGCTCTTCACCGAGGCTTTCGAATTCCCGCGATCCGCTGGCATCGGCCGCAATCGCGCAGCACTCGAACGGGCCCGAGTGCTGCTGTCACAGAGCGGGTGGCGTGTCAAGGATGGCGTGCTGGTCAACGGCTCGGGCGAGCCTTTCGAGATTGAATTCTTGTCGAGGGACATTGCTGATCGGCGTACTCTTCTGCCCTACCTCGACGCTTTGAAGCTGCTTGGGATCGCCGGTCGGATAAGGCTCGTGGAGACCGCGCAATACATTAGTCTCCGCGAGCAATTCGACTACGACGCGAGACTCACCCGGAATGACTTCCACACGCCGCCGATCGTATTGCTGTCGACTTTTTTTCATTCTCAATCCGCGGCCGAGCACCAAAGCGCCAACGTGGCGGGAGTCGCCGATCCCGTGGTCGACGCGTTGATCGCCAACGCAATCAAGGTGACGACCCAGGAGGAAATGGCGATCGCCTGCCGCGCCCTGGACAGAGTACTGCTTTGGGGGTTCTTCCAGATTCCCCTCGACGCGATTGCGCCCTTCCGCCTCGTCTACTGGGACAAATTCGGTCGGCCGGAACGGGAGGACATGGCTGTCTACAAATCCCCGTTCCCCGACGGGTGGTGGTACGACGACACCAAAGCGGCGCGGATCGAGATCAGCCAATAGAGCCCATGCGGAGCCTAATCTTCTTGTCCGCTGAGGTGAGCTAGACTCCTTGAGCGGCCTTGATGTTTACACGTGGGTTGCATTTTGGAACAAC